>JAJRZO010000054.1 GCA_024275215.1 Candidatus Zixiibacteriota bacterium
GCGTCACCGACCGACTTACCTTTGTATTCAAATACTGGCATCGTATTCTCTGTATCTACTTTCCCACTCTATGCAAATGATGGTGAAACCTGTCTTGTGAGTAATTCATTCAATTCGTCAGGATTATGACTTTGCTCCATCGCCGTCTGCAAACTGATTTGACCACTCTTATACAAATCATGCAACGACTGATTAAACGTCTTCATACCATACTTCTGCCCAGATTGAATCATACTGTATATCTGTTGGGTCTTGCCATCGCGAATCATCGCCCGAATGCCCGGCGTGATAACCAGAATCTCAAGAGCTAGAGCGCGACCACCACCAATTTTCGGCAGCAGTGATTGACAAACTATTGCCTGTAATGAAAACGACAGTGTCACACGAACCTGTTCCTGTTGTGAGCTCGGGAAGACATCAATGATGCGGTTGACAGTCTCTGCGGCGGAATTTGTGTGTAATGTTCCGAACGCCAAATGACCGGTTTCAGCGATAGTCAATGCTGATTCAATCGTTTCCAAATCGCGCATCTCACCTATTAGAACAACGTCTGGGTCTTCACGAAGCGCATACTTAAGCGCTGCCGCGAAAGACTGTGTGTCGGCCTGTACCTCACGTTGATTGACGAGTGACTGCTGGTGACGATGGAGATACTCGATAGGATCTTCAACGGTAAGAATATGGCAGGCGCGCTCCCGATTGATCTTGTCAATAACTGAAGCTAAAGTAGTTGATTTGCCTGACCCTGTTGGCCCGGTGACCAGAACTAAACCGCGAGGCATGCGGGCAAAGTCTGCAATCGATTTCGGCAGGCCAAGCTCATCAAAAGTTTTCACCTTGTAAGGAATTGTGCGAAGCGCGACAGCAACATTTCCACGCTGCATGAAAACATTGCAACGGAATCGACTCATTTGCTCTATGCCAAAGGAGAGGTCAAGCTCACTGGTCTCTTCGAATCGTTGCCGCTGCTTTTCATTCATGATTGAATACGCCAACTTCTTAGTCATTTCCGGAGTGAGCGCATCATGCTGCAGACGTACAAGTTTGCCGTCAACACGGATAACCGGAGGGGCGCCTACCGTAAGATGTAAATCTGAGGCGTTGTCCTCGATCATCTTTTCCAACAATTCACGTAAAGTCACCATATCGCAGGTTGTCCTATCCTTCGGGGTTTCGAATACATCAAGGTCATGCTCAAACAAGCCATACGGCGACTTTGAACCTAGGTCTCAGAAACAAAGTGAGACTTTCTATTAGTATCGGCTGGGAAGGGAATATTCTTGAGCGAAACGCTCAGAAGACAAAAGCGCATAATACGCTGTCGTTAAGCGCCTTACGGGCAAATGAAGCTAGGATTTGCGGGTAATAAAGTTGCGATACGAGACACTACATTGTCACGTTAAAGACTTCATCGATTGAGACAATCCCATCACGCATTTTCTCCACTGCCGCCATTTGCAGAGTGTACATGCCTTCTTCGACAGCGACATCACGAATTTCGTTATCTGTTGCCTTCGCCAAAATGAGGGATTCGATCTTCTTGGATACCGGCATAACCTCGAAAATACCGGTTCGACCAGAGTTACCTGTGCCGTTGCAACTGCTACAACCTTTTCCACGGTAGCCAATGAGCCCCTTCTTCCAATCATCAGGGATATGCATCATCTCTAACTGCTCATCGGTAATTGGAATCTCCTCCTTGCAATGCGGACACATACGACGTCCGAGGCGCTGGGCCATGATAAGACGTGTAGCGGATGAAACCAGAAAACCGGGGATATCCATATCTACCAAACGGTTGATAGATGACGGAGCGTCATTGGTGTGCAAGGTGGAAAACACAAGATGGCCGGTTAGAGCCGCGCGGATTGCGATTTCAGCGGTTTCCCCATCACGAATCTCACCGAGCATAATAATGTCTGGATCTTGTCGCAGAAAGGATCGCAGCGTTTGGGCAAAAGTCAGCCCAATCTCAGACTTGACAAGCACTTGATTGATACCGTCAAAGTTAAACTCGACCGGATCTTCAGCGGTCATGATGTTTACATGCGGACGATTAAGCTGTTTAAGCGCCGAATACAATGTATTTGTTTTACCGGAGCCGGTAGGCCCGGTAACCAGTACAATGCCATAAGGCAAATTAATGGCGTGCTCGAACTTCTTCAAGTCCTTCTTGGCGAATCCAAGCTGAGTCAAATCAGTGCGCAATGTTTGTTGATCGAGGATACGCATAACAACTTTTTCACCAAAGATAGTCGGCAAAACAGACACGCGTAAGTCAATGGGACGTCCACCGATTTTGATCTTGATACGACCGTCCTGTGGAAGCCGCCGCTCGGAAATATCAAGCTCGGCCATAATCTTGATACGTGAGATTA
>JAJRZO010000055.1 GCA_024275215.1 Candidatus Zixiibacteriota bacterium
AGGACACATTGCTGCCGGAGGAATCCTATATCGATGAACAGCTTCAGGATCAACTCGATCTTGCGGAAGAGAATTACACGATGGGATACTCGGCCACCCTCGATTCGAGCTGGCTTGAGGCTCAGTTCTATTTCGAAAGTGCACTGGAAATTCTCGCGGGACTTGATCTTGATCCCGAAGAACCTACTCTGGCGGCAGAGTTGTACAACCGTTTAATTAACGAAGTAATCTCCGACTACAAGAAGACACTGCTTAATATAGCTACTCTTCCGGGGGAAAGTTCACCATCAGCGGTGATCGCACGTTATGAGGAACTTGATTCACTCGTGGCCGAGGGGCACAGTCGGTCTGAATCTCCGGTGCCACAACCCGATACAGTTGTTTTCGATATTCCGATAACGTGGAATCAGAGAGTCGAAAACTGTATCAACTATTTCCAGACGGCAAGCCGTAAACCGATGGAAGCTGCATTAAGGCGTTCTGGCAAATACCTTGCGAGAATGGAACAGATTCTCGCCGAAGAGGGATTGCCGCATGATCTTGTATATCTGCCCTTGATTGAGAGTGGTTTCAAGACTACGGCATATTCCTGGGCGCATGCTGTCGGCCAATGGCAATTCATCGCCAGCACCGGCAGGTTATATGGCTTGCGTCGCAGTTGGTGGTATGATGAACGAAGAGATTTCGAGAAATCGACACGTGCCGCTGCGCGGCATTTCAAAGACTTGTATGCTCAGACAGGCGACTGGTATCTTTCGTTGCTCGGTTATGTTGCCGGCGTGGGAAATGTAAACAAAATGATCAGACGCAACAATACGCGCGATTATTTCGAAATGCGAATCAGAAACAGAGATATGCGGAACTATGTGCCTCTTTATCTCGCCGCGCTGATAATTGCCAAGCAACCTGAAAAATATGGTTTTCATGTTGAGTATGATGACCCGATCGAGTATGACACGGTGACCGTCGACAGATGCCTTGCGCTTGAAGATATAGCCAGGGCTGTCGGGTGTTCGTACCAGGAACTCAAGGAATTGAACCCTGAGCTTCTTCGCAAGTATACACCTCCCGACATGAAAAAGTATACGCTTCGTATTCCTCCGAAAAAGAGTGGCCGCTTCTGGATGGCATACTCGAAGATGAAATCGCCGAAGGAGACAAGCTGGGTTCAGCACAGGGTGAGAAAAGGTGAAACAGTATCTGGCATCGCTCGCAAGTATGGCGTGTCACAATGGGCGATCATCGACGCCAATGCGATGAGGAGACCATATCGCATAAGTATTGGTCAGAAGATAATTGTTCCGGTTCCGCTTGGCGGGTCCGGCGGCCAGTATTCAAGGCGCGAGTCACGCGAATACAATACATCGGGCGGCGTCTATGTCGTAAGGCGGGGTGACACGCTATGGGACCTTGCGAGAGCATTCGGTACATCGACTAAGGCTCTACGTCAGCTTAATCGTATCTCACGCAACGGAAGAATATATGTCGGACAGAAGTTGAAAATCCCCGGTGGATCATCGGGATCATCTATGGCCTCGAGCGGAAATTCATCTTCATATTCTGGTACGACGCATATATACAGGGTTCGCAAGGGTGATAATCTCTGGGACCTCGCGGAAAAGAATGGGACAACCGTATCGACTCTCAGGAAATTGAACGGGTTGAGCCGTTCGAGTAAGCTGGCAATTGGTCAAAAATTGAAAATCCCGGGTTCCTCGAAATCATCTTCATCATCGTCCGGGAGTGCATTTACATATACGGTCAGAAAAGGCGATAATCTCTGGAAACTGGCAGGACGTTATGGCACTTCGGTGTCGAGACTTCGCAGAATAAACAGTATTCCCAGAGGGGCGACTTTGAAGATCGGACAAAAGCTGAAAATACCCGATTCAGGCAAGAGTAGATCGTCGAAGAGCACAGACTTTTATGTCGTTCGACGTGGAGATACTCTTTCTTCGATTGCAAAGCGTCATGGTGTGAGCATGAGAATGCTTATGTCGTTAAACAGGATATCAAATCCCGACAGGCTTTCTATCGGTGACAGGCTGAGAGTATCAGTTGACTAAGAGGTGATTCATGGCCCGCAAACGTGACATTATTGTTGGTCTCGTAATTGCGTTTTGTTTCGTGATTTTCCTGGGAATCATGGCTATTGGTTTTGTTGGGATGTACGATGGCGGTCAGGATTTTCTATCTTTTGGTGACAGGATAGCAGTTGTGGACATCTTTGGAACGATAGAATCATCTGAGGACATCGTGCGGCAGATCAAGAATTATGGCGATGACAATTCGGTTGCGGCAATACTGATTCATCTCGATTCACCCGGTGGAGGAGTAGCAGCTACTCAGGAAATATATGATGAGATTTATCGCGTCCGCATGGAAAAAGACAAACTCGTTGTCGCATCGATGACATCTGTCGCGGCATCAGGAGCGTATTATATCGCTTGTGCAACGGACATGATAATCGCCAATCCGGGAACACTCGTCGGATCTATCGGCGTCATCATGCAGTATCCTGTAGTCGGTAAACTTTTGAATGAACTCGGCATCAAGTTCGAGACAATCAAATCCGGTGAGATTAAGGATGTTGGCTCACCGTGGAGAGAACCGACCGACAAAGACAGGACGATGCTACAGGCAGCTATCGATGATGTGTATGAACAGTTTGTAGAGGCTGTTATGGATGGTCGTGACCTGACTCGTGATGAAGTTGTGGAGATTGCTGATGGTTCGATTTTCACGGGCAGGCAGGGATTAGACCTCGGTCTGGTCGATAAACTCGGGTCATTTGAAGAAGCTGTAAGAATCACCGGCGAGCTTGCCGGTATTGAGGGGGAGCCGAAGACAATCAAGGAACGACCAAGAAAACGAATGAGTATTTTCGATCTGTTGCAAGGTGGAATATCCGGTGTGCTCAAGTCGAGTCTGCCTGATGCGGGACCGGAGTTGATGTATCTTTACAAATAATGACAATAATAGAATTAAAATAACAGCCCATGCTATCCAAGGAGGAGGGAGATGACTAAGGCCGATTTGGTCGAACAAGTTGCCGAAAAGACAGGGCTGACTCGTACCGATGTTGCTGTAGTCGTCGATTCGTTTCTCGATACAATCAAGCGATCGATGGAAGAAGGCCACAATATCGAAATTCGTGGATTTGGTACGTACAAGATCAAGCTCCGCAAGGCAAGGAAGGCGAGAAATCCTCGCACGGGTGAAGTGGTTCCGGTTCCGGACCGGAAAGTGCCAGTGTTCAAACCATCGAATGAGTTTAAGAACATGATCACCAAGCTGCCGCTTGAGGAAGAGTAATCAAAAATCGCTTGCGTTTTTCCTGTCGAAGCGTATTATTACTCCTCTGTGATTGGAAATGGAAAGTAGCTTTAAGCTTTTCAGGAGGATAGATGCCTTCAGGCAAGAAACGTAAGAGACTGAAAATCAAGACTCACAAGAGGAAGAAGCGTAGAAAACGCGACAGGCACAAAAAGAAAATCAGATAGCATTCATCATGTGAGTGCCGACTTGATAATGGGCCGCCGTAAGGCGGCCTTTCTCTTTGCCATCTGAGCAATGTGCCTTATGAGTTTGCAGTGGATATTTATTGTTCGCATGTAGTCTGTACACGCAGGAGTGGGATACTCCTGTGCTCTCGATATTCTTGTTTACGCAGGGTATTTTCCTGCTATGTAGTCTTTCAGGTGTCTGTTTTCAACTTTGGCTTCTTTGAGTTGGGATTTAACCAGGTCGCCCATCGACACAATCGCTGTTAGTTCGCCATCATCCATCACCGGCAGATGTCGAAAACGATACTCAACCATAGTAGCGATCATAACATCGACTTCATCGTCAAGTAATCCTATAATCGGATCGTATGTCATCAAGCTCCTGACCCGGGTTTTTGTTAGTGAGCACTTTCGATCAGCGCACAACCGCAGAACATCCCGCTCAGTGACGATCCCCGTCAACATACCATTATCATCTGTAACGATTGCTGATCCGACATGATTGCCCGTCATTGCCCCTATTGCATCCGCAAGTGTGGTTTCCGGAGTAACTGCCACGATCTTCTTTCCCTTTAAGTCAACAACATCTCTGATTTTCATATAGGCCTCTGTTTCATCTTTAGTCCGGATAAATAGTCCGCTAATGTGATGATCCTGAACTTTTCAGATCAATAAAGTGGATTGTTGCTGTCCATAATAACAATGGATGATCAATAAAGATTCCAGATTCTATGAATATCGAGGGAAAAAATGTCCTGCGAGTGGAATGTTTTTCGACCAATTTGAAACGATTCGACATGCCGCCACCACAACTGTTTTTATAACCTGTTGTCCGGCAGGGTGTTTCGCCTGTGTTTCAGGAAGAAACAGTCTGGCACGAATCTTGTGAAACATAAGGCGAAACAAATAATTGCCGGAGGAAGGAATGAAATTAAAACTTACGATCGCAGCAATCCTGATTGCCCTGATGATAATAATCGTGCCAGCTAACGGAGCCATTTTCAAATGGCTGGGGATCGAGGCTTCTGCATTTGGAATGTGTACCGACGATATTTCCCTGACTGATAACATCTCAGTGCTCAGCAGCAGTCTGGTTGATGTTGAACCGATGACGGGGATGGACGACATGGATTGTCCTGTCCATCCCCGCGTCGATGTCACAGCATCGCTCGATGGGGAGGTGATATAATGAATGCCGTATTCAATGAACCAGATAGCATGCTGCCACATGACATGATGATCTCGGATCAGGAAATCGCGGAGTTGTTCGATGGTGTCGCCTGCGAGGGCGACTGCATCAGATATGGCGCTCCAATGGTTGATCTCGCTTACGATGAAATGGAATGGCAAAGAGAATATATCTGCATAGACAGTGCCTTCAGGATTGCCCATTCCTGAAGCCGGGATTGCGATCTTGCAGGCGAAAGCCTGTGAGTGATCATCATGCTGCCTGGTAATACCTGCCATGGGTCGGAGATATTTCTCCGACCCTGCTTTTTTCAGCCAATGGAGCAGGACTCACCGTAATGATTTTATTGGGTTTGTAATAATTCGAATTGAATCAAGCATTTACTGTTTTGAAAACTGGAGCTGGATGCCGGATCAAGTCCGGCATGACAAACTCTGCGAAAAAACTTGTTTTTTGTATAAGCGCAGGGAGATATTAAGATCACTTGATCGTAAGAAATCGCTTGTCACTGTTTACTCATATTGGTTTTTGGGGAAAGTTCTCGCAATAGAATAATTGACAACTCTCTGATGTTGCTTTAATTGTAGCGATGAGAATACTGACAGCGACTATTCTGTTTTATGCATCATTATGCACGCAATTATCCGGTATCACATCGGAGGATCAGCAGGATTCTGTCCCGTCGCTGATGTCTGCGTTTCTCGATGCTAATCAGATCGGTATGCATGTGTCGAACAATGGCTCGCTCGCACGCGATGAGAAGCATCAATACGGCTACTACAACGGATTCTATTATCCGCTCGATTCGGCAATAACATTGATTTATTCGGCAGGCCTCTGGATGACGGCTCAGGTCAACGGCACCCGGAGAGTTGCTATGGCTGAGTATGGTTCCGAGTTCGCCCCCGGCCCGTATGATTATCCTTCCGTTGATGATAGTTCTCTTTTCAGAGTCTATAAGATCAGCAATCAGGATGGTTCGGACACAACCACGGACTGGCAGGGCTGGCCTGTTTCATTGGGTGCTCCAGTCGATACGAACGGCGATCCGCTCGTGACGGGTAAGCAAAGTATGTGGACTGTATTTAATGATGGCGATATTTCACGACACACACGGCGCGGCGGCAGTACTCAACCTCTTGGTGCGGAGGTGCAGCTTTATGTTTATGCGCTGACTGATGCGGGCTGGCTCGATCAGGTAGTTTTTCTCGAATATACGATCATAAACAAATCATCGTCATGGTGGAACGATTTCATTGTCGGTATCTGGAGCGATCCGGATATCGGAACATACACCGATGACATCGGTGGGAGCGATTCGCTGCTGTCGCTTGCTTACTGTTACACACTTCACAATGATGCTGAACTTCCGAATGATTTCGAACCTGCAGTTGGTGTTATGTTGCTTGGATCACCGTCGTCTGAGAATAGCGGGCATCCATCAGGTTCCGCGAATGTACTCGTGAATAATTTTCGCAGCAGAAATCCGGAAATGACTCTTGACATCCTTGAGGGGCGCGACTTGTCTGGGAATGACTATGTAAATCCTGTTACCGGTAAAGTCACCAGATACAGATTCACGGGCGATCCGAGATCAGGCAAAGGCTGGCTCGATCCCGGGGGAAAAGGTGACAGGAAGACAGTCGTTGCATCTGCGCCTGTCGATGTCGCACCCGGAGATACTGTCAGAATGACTGCGGCTTTTGTCGCTGTGTCGGGAAAGACGCTGTTTACGGCAATAGATTCTTTGTTTCAGGTCGTGCACACTCTCTATGACTATCATAACTTCGGGTTATCAGGAGCGGCGTTCAGTGACAGGGGAGTGGATGGTGTCATCAAGTCTGTTACATTCGACCCGCCCGAACAACTTTGGTTCGATGGATACGATTGGGGCGGGTCGGCATTCTTGGGTGGGATTGGCTGTGCTGACGAGCTGTGGGGAACATCGCTTATGCGCAGTGAGAATATCGATGTTGAAATCGAATTCTCGCCCGATTCCGGACAGGTAGCAGCGAGTTTTTTGGTATCAGACGGAGTGTACGAATTCGACAAGTTTGTAACTGTTCCCTTGATATGCAAACGGCTCAGTGATAGCGCACAACTCAATTTGATCCTGATCGATAAAAATCGCAATGGCCGGTGGGACGTAAGTGCTGATCCAAATGGCAATGCAGATATACTTCTGATTCTCAAATCGAGATACAGACAAAGGCCTCTGTCATCTTATATCAGGAGAGTATTTCCCCGCGATGCTCTTGAGACCGATTTGATGTATGTGGTTTCGCTCACTCAGCGTGAAGGCTATGAATATCGCAATATCAAAAATGACCAGCGGCTGACAATCATAGTGACAGATGATTTGTCGGGTGCTCACTCTGACACTCTGAATTTTGGCGATGTTGTTGTCGGTCATATTGTCGATATTCCGCTCTTTATCACAAGTCGGTATCGCTTTCCCAAGAATGTTCGATTAAATATTGATCCGCCGGGAAGGTTCAGATTATCAAAAAGCAAGTTGAAACTTGCTGATACCATGATTCTGAGTGTCGAGTTTGAGCCGCTGGATACGATTGAGTATACTGCCGTAATCTCTGCGCTGGTGACTGAACTGAATATGCCGGTTGCAGAAATTGTCCTGACGGGAAGGGGCGCGGCCTGGCCTCTTGATGGTGATTTGTTTACCGATGGTGCACTCGATATCAAGGATCTGGTCTCGTTCGCCGCATATCTGTTTGGTGATTACAGATTGCCTGATGAGATTGTGTGCCTTGATCTCAATCAATCCGGTGAAGTTAATCTCGATGATTTGATATTGCTTGCGAACCGTATTTTTCGGTCTGCTGATTGATATCATGTACTCACAGCGGTCACCTGATTACAATATTCCATGTGCATACAGCGGCTGTGCCGCTGTGTCCCCAGCTTATTGTATCGAAAGTAGATACAGCACAGAATCCGCAGGGGCACAGTCCCTGCGAGCACCCGATGCAGGTTTTTCAGCAAGATATGCAGGTCAAGCGCGCTCGCGCTTGACAATCAGAAGGATATCAATCGGGCAGGCAGGCCGATTGACCTGCAAAGAACTGTAAGTCGAAAGTCCCGCACTTTCGACATTCTCAAACCTTGTCGAAACCACGCTCTGCGCTTTGCGCAGAACTCAGGGGTTTCGACCTACTAAATTACCGATTGATTTCCTCCCTTGCCGGTATGCCTGTTGCGTGGTATATTGGTATGGGTTTCTTGGCTATGGCTAAACATATATCGATCTTCATGCTGCTGTTGAGCTTGGCGGCGGGCAGCAGTGCAGCCAGAATTTTGTCTCCGGCTGAGTATGTCAATAATTTGCAGACGACTGCATATGTCTGGGCTGTTCCAGAGACTAAATCAGACAATCAACTTAAGATCAGGACAGCGATCTCGAATCAGTCGGATCGTAACAGATATGCTGCGCTGATCGGCGCTCATGCTGCAGGTGCCTATCCTGTTTACAAAGAACTGACTGATTTATGGGGTGTGCCGAGTGGCAAGTTCCACATGAAAGATGAGATACACGATTATTTACGTTTCAACGACGAGGTCTCACACCTGTTTATCAGCTATAAATTGAGTCAGGGATTCGAATCGGTTTATGGTAAAATCGGATTCTCGGACAACAGAGCGAGAATGCTTGGGGCTATCGAAGCCGCATTCATTATGACTGCCGTTGAATATCCGCTCGATGCGTACAACCCGGATCAGGGATTCGGTGCGACCGATCTGGTTGCCGATTATACAGGAATCGCGTTTGCATATTGGAAATCGAAGGATTCGCGGTTGTCGAATTTCGATCTCAAAGTCAGCATGAAAGCGATATCCGGCGGAGGTCGTGTGGGGCTTGGCTATGACAACGAAGACTATGACAACTATGTTTACTGGATGACCTACAAATACAAGTTCGCAGTCGCCGGATTCGGTTACAGCACTCGTCGGGATTCCCCAACCAATCCTGAGTCGCAGGGATTCATCGGGATCGGCACGACAATACCCGATCTTGTCGGGATTGTATCAGAGAAAGCAGCATCATTTCTCAAACCTCTCGAACTCTACTTCTTCAATTTCCATATCAGAGCTTTTTAATTAATAGAGATTTGTTCAGACTGATGGGTCTGTTTTTCAGTTGTGCCGGGTTTTGATCCGTCGCAGGCGAGTTGTGATCTGACACGAAAACGTAGTATATCACACATTGGCGGCAGGTCACCTGAACCCGCTGGCGCGGTTTCACAAGACCCGCCGCAACCATGTATCTTTAATCGGCAGATGTGGAGAGGCTGTCCCACAAGATGTAAAATGTAAGTAATAGTGTTTGCAGAAGGAAGAAGTGTCATTCCCGCGCAGGCGGGAATCTATTGGATACGTTGTAGTTGAATAGACTCCCGCCTGCGCGGGAGTGACAAGGTTATCCTCCCAGCCGAGCTAAATGACGCTTTTGAGACCTTTTCTGTTTCGTGCTCGTCGGGGCTGTGCCCCGACGCTTTGCATGAGCACAACTCCTGCGAGCACGAGAATTCGGTATCCCATTCTGTGTACGCAGGAGCTGTGCTCCTGCAGAGATTTACCTTACGAATAGGTCAGTCTTAACTTGATTAGATGATTTGTCAGTCAGCCAATCAGAGGCTGAGGAGAACTGCCATTCCGTTGGGTCCTTCACATAACCGGCTCGAACTGGATTTTCGTGTATGTAACGAAGTTTGATATTGAGTACCTTTTCAGAATATATTACGACATCATCGAAGCCGTTTTGCCAGATACTCCCACATCCTTTGAACAGTCGTAATGCAACAGTCATTTTGAAATCTCGCATGAAATTGGACAAAGACTTACCGCCAGTCGGCACATGAAGTAACAGATGTAAGTGGTTCTTCATCAGTACATAACCGAGAAGCTCGATTGAGTGACGCTTTACAG
>JAJRZO010000056.1 GCA_024275215.1 Candidatus Zixiibacteriota bacterium
CAGCATCATAAAGCCGGATGATTGCTCGACCGACTTCCGTGCAGGTATTAGAGCATCGAGACCTTTTCCCAAAGCTAATTTAGCCATGACTAAGAAACTCCTCCGCCAACTGCAGATAATTCTGGGCGCCTTTGCTGAGTGCATCATAGAAAACGATCGGTTTTCCAAACGACGGCGCCTCCGACAGCCGGACATTTCGACTAATTACCGTATTGAAGACCTTGCCATTAAAATACTTACGAGCTTCCTGCTCAACCTGCTGAGACAGCCTCAGCCGTGAATCGTGCATCGTTAGAAGGATACCTTCGATCTCAAGACCCGGGTTAAGGTTACCTTTCACGAGATCAATCGTCTGTATTAGTTGTCCGAGACCTTCGAGTGCATAGTATTCGCACTGAATCGGTATCAACACACGATCAGAAGCAACAAGCGCGTTGAGTGTAAGCAGGCTCAGAGATGGGGGACAGTCGATGATAATATAATCGTAATCGTCCCGAACAGGAGAAATAGCATCCCGAAGTCTGCTTTCCCTCGAGTACATTTCGACAAGCTCCACTTCCGCACCTACCAGGTTAATCATCGATGGCACAAGTTTCAAGTGTTCAAGTTCTGTCGGGATAGTCACACTTGCAATGTCAACACCATTGACGACAACATCATATATCGATTTCTCGAGAGTCTGTCTGTCGACTCCCATCCCGCTGGTTGTGTTCGATTGTGGGTCGAAATCAATAACGAGCACTTTCTTTTCTGCGACAGCAATACAGGAGGACAGATTGATAGCGGTAGTAGTTTTCCCTACACCGCCTTTCTGGTTGGCAATTGCAACCACTTTCGCCATGAAATGACCCTCCTATCTGTCTAAAACACTACGAAGTAGCAGCTTGAGCCTCTTTTATAACAGCATGTCAAATCAGGTTCAACACAAACTTTTATTTTCTGTAAATCATTGCAAGATGAAGACTCGTATCGAATCCCGGAAGGGTATAGGGAAGCCTGAGAATATCCGAAAGCTCAGGATACCGCTTTACTGATGACATGATCCTGTTGTCGATCTCACGTCCCTGGAAGATTGCCAGCCAGCCTCCCGTATTAAGCCATCGTCTCGATCTCCTGATGACAGCGTCATGAGAACCAAGCGCTTTGGCAATCACGAAATCTACATTCGGATCAAGCGTTACCTGCCTGAAATCTTCGGCGATGAATTCAGCATTGATTCCGAGCTTCGATAACGCCTCGCGCTGAAAAGTGATCTTGCGCGGGGCTGAATCAAGGGAAATCAGATCAATAGCAGGGAAAAGAAGCTTGAGCGCTATACCGGGGAAACCTGCTCCGCTCCCAATATCGAGAAGCCGGCACCCCGGAAGCAGTGAAAGAATTGATCCGACTGACGCCGAATCGACAATCTGCTTCACGACTTCATACTCAGGAGAACGCTGAGAAACAAGGTGCAAAACTCCGTTTTGCTCAAGAATCAACTCCCCGAATCGTTCGAGTTTTTCAGCGACAGACTGTAATGGTGAGACTGGGAGGTCACTCAACAGAGTATGCAGTTTGTCCCGCCAGCAGGATTTCCAGTCAGACGTTTCACGTGAAACGAGCATAGGCGCTAAATCAGTAAACTGTTGAAGTTCAGATTATTCAGATTGCAGCCAGACGTTTAAGATGCACCATCAGGACACTGATATCGCCGGGGCTGACGCCTGAAATCCTCGAAGCCTGTCCGAGAGAACCGGGTCTGAGACGACTCAGCTTTTCTTTAGCCTCAGTCTTCAGACCCGTCAGGTCATCGTATGGGAATGAATCGGGAATCGCGAGATGTTCAAGTTTCCTGAATCTCTCGATCTCGCGCCATTGCTGCCTGAGATAACCGCTGTATGTTATTCTGATCCCTATTCCCTGCTTGACATCTTCGGGTAGCGAACTCAAACGAGAATCATGCCGTTCAATATCGGCAAGCTTTGTCGAGGGCATTCTCAGTGCGGTAGCAAGAGGAATCTTTCGCCTGCCATTCTCGCTCTGGTCATCGAATAGTTCTCTCGCAGATACGAGAACAGTTTCAAGCCGTTCAGATTCTTCTCTAATCATCTGTACCCGCTTTGTTTCCCTACAATATATATTTTCAGGAATCAATCCGAATTGAAAACCGTATTCGATCAATCTCTCGGCGGCATTATCCTCGCGAAGCGAAAGCCGGTATTCGGCACGCGAAGTAAACATCCGATACGGTTCTTCCGTCGACTTGGTTGCAAGATCATCAAGCAGGACTCCGATATATGCCTGTGATCTGTCGAGTCTGAATTCCGGCTCTCCGCGCAATTTGAGAACAGCATTGATACCAGACATAATTCCCTGTGCTGCAGCCTCTTCATAACCTGAAGTGCCATTGATCTGTCCCGCGAAATAGAGACCGTCGATCAGTTTTGTTTCAGTAGTCTGCCTGATCTGGTAAGGGAAAAAGAAATCATACTCTACGGCATAGCCGGGAACTGTGATCTCAGCTTTTTCCAGGCCGGGAATTGTCCTGATCGCACGAAGCTGTATGTCCTCCGGCAGGCTGGTAGAGAATCCGTTCGGATATATTTCATCGGTGTCGTTTCCCTCCGGCTCGAGGAATAACTGGTGCCGTGGTTTATCGCTGAATCTTACGATCTTGTCTTCGATAGACGGACAATAGCGAGGACCGATGCCTTTGATGCGCCCGGAGAAGAGCGCCGACTTACGGATATTATCCCTGATAAAGCTGTGCGTTGCTTCATTAGTGTATGTGATCCAGCAACTTGCTGTGTTTGCTCCGGGAGAGGTCGATCTGACTGAGAATGGGGGAAACATCTTGTCGCCGAATTGTTCTTCGAGAACATCGAAATCAATTGTCGCGCCATCGAGACGGGGGGGAGTTCCGGTCTTGAGCCTTCCAGCTTTGAAGCCGAGACTTTGAAGCTGATCGGAGAGACCGACCGATGGTTCCTCATCGATCCGCCCCGCCGTGCGGCTTTTATTGCCGATATGAATGACTCCATTCAGGAATGTTCCGCCGGTAAGAATCACAGCTTTGCATGGAATCGTCTTGCCACCTGCAAGTTCCACGTTTTTGACAGAGCCGCCCGATGCACCGATAGAAACAACGGCATCCTCGATGACCTCGATATTCTCACTGTTATGAACAACTTGTCGCATATAATCGCGATAGGCGATCCTGTCCGCCTGCGCCCGGGATGACCAGACGGCGGGACCTTTCGACAAGTTGAGTCTGCGGAACTGAATGCCGGTGCGATCTATCGCCAATCCCATTTCACCGCCGAGGGCATCGAGTTCTTTGACAAGCTGTCCCTTGGCAAGTCCTCCGATTGCGGGATTGCATGACATCTGCCCGATGCGATCCTCGCGGAGTGTTACAAGCGCAACGCCGCAACCCATCCGTGCGGCAGCAAGAGCGGCCTCGATCCCGGCGTGTCCGCCGCCGACAACGACTATGTCAAACGATCCTGTCATCGACACAACATCCTGAATTACAAAAAGATAATACTACTTTATTCACTCTTGTTTCACGTGAAACAAAACTATTTGCCAATACAAAACCGGCTGAATATCTGATTCAATACATCATCCGGCGCGATCTTCCCGACAATCAATCCGAGTTGATCGGTTGCATGTCTCAGTTCAAATGCCACCAACTCCAGGCCGCGATTCTCTCGAAGAGTATCAATCGCCGCACGCAGCTTCGAGTGTGATTTGCTCAGGGCATCCCTGTGACGAGCCGATGAAATCCTGATCTCGTCTTTTTCGGGAAGCCTGCCATCAGGAAACGCCTGGCGAATCAATACCTTTTTCAGCGACCCGATTCCCTCGCCGGTGACCGCGGAAATATATTGAACATCTTCAGGAAGTAAAGACCTGATTGCATTGATTCTGTCATAAGCTATAGCGTCAATCTTGTTCAGTACACGAATCACTGTCTTGTCTTGCGCCAATTCAGACAATTCTCGAATAAGTTTATCAGGGCTGTCTGACAATCCATCGACAATGCCAATCAGAACATCTGAGTTGCCGATCTTTTCCATGCTTCTCTCAACGGCTTCCCTGTCTATGGGATCCGATGTATCATGTATCCCCGCAGTATCGGTCAGCTCCACCATCAGGCCGTCGATACTGACCGTTTCCGAAACAGCGTCTCTCGTAGTACCGGGTCGTGATGTCACGATAGTTCTCTCATGATTGAGAAGATAATTGAAAAGAGACGACTTGCCCGCATTGGGCGCCCCGACAATGGCTACAACGAGACCATCCTTCAGAATCCTGCCGCTTTCAAACGACTCGACGAGCAATTCAATTTTCTCGCAAGCAATAGACATCGAGTCTTGTATCTGGTCGAAATGGGAACGATCGATCTCCTCATCAGGAAAGTCAGTGTACGCTTCGACAAGCGAAAGTGATTGTAATAATTTATCGCGCAATGAATTGACAATCTCAGAAATTCTGCCTTCAAGCTGCGAGATGGCGACCTGATGACTCAATTCCGTGTCAGCCGAAATAAGATCCGCAACCGCTTCCGCCTGAGAGAGATCGAGCCGTCCATTCATAAATGCTCGTAAAGTAAATTCGCCCGGTTCCGCAATCCTCGCTCCGCAACGCACAAGCAACTCGACAAGTTTTGTGGAAATAAACGGGCTGC
This sequence comes from Candidatus Zixiibacteriota bacterium, assembly GCA_024275215.1. Lineage (GTDB taxonomy): Bacteria > Zixibacteria > MSB-5A5 > JAABVY01 > JAHJOQ01 > JAJRZO01. Next base: position 4,673 of record JAJRZO010000056.1, read on the forward strand.
CGTGAGTCGAGAATTCGACAGTATCCTCGCGAGTATATGATCGAGGCTCCCACATGGTAACTGCTATGACATCGTCGAGATGCTTTCCCGATTTCGGATCTATGATCTTTCCATAGTGTGCTGTATGAGATGCAGCAGTTGAAAGGCGAATTGCACCATCGAAAACACGATCAGCAATAACTCTTGCATCGGGTCCGGAAAGGCGCACAACATGTATGCCTCCCTTTCCGAGCGGAGTCGCTATGGCAGCGATAGTATCGCTATTTGTTTCGTTTGGGTTGTTTGACATCGGCTACCGGTACAGCTGCGGAAGTGACGGGCAGATGCCTCTTGTGAACGAAGACTGCTTCTAACAAACCAAGGAAGTTGAACAAAGTCCAGTAGAGGACCAGCCCGGATGGGAACGAGATTCCCCACCAGAGGAATAGTGCAGGAAAGATATATACCATCATCTTCTGCTTGGGATCTTTCATCGTAATCTTCTGCTGAACAAACATCGTTACAGCCATGATAACCGGAAGAATGTAAAGCTGATCCGGTTGAGAAAGATCCTGCATCCAAAAGACAAATGGCGCTCCTCTGAATTCAATCGTACTGCGAAAGACTGTAAACAGGCCATAGAAAATCGGAATCTGAGGCAGCATAGGAAGACACCCGCCAATCGGGTTGACTTTTTCCTGCTTGTACAGCTTCATGATCTCCTGATTCATCTTTTGCGGATCTTTCTTGTACTTTTCCCTGATCTCAGTCATCAACGGCTGGATTGTCTGCATCTTGCGCATTGATTTCATTGACATCAGGCTGAGCGGCGAGAAAATTACTTTAATGAGAAGTGTGAAAATAATAATGACCACGCCATAATTAGGGATGTACTGATGAACCAGCACAAGAAACCATGTTATGAATTTTGAGAATGGGCGTATGATCGACCAGCCGAGATCAAGCGTGTTCTCAAGATCATTGCCATACTCGCTCAGGATATTGTAGTCGAGCGGGCCGAGGTAGACAGTGTAGGCATCGAAAAGATTGTCACGCTCACCGAGACGCATCTTGAGGGCTATACCGATATGGGTGTAACCAGTGATGCCTCTCTTTTCGTCATGCGGTTTACGTGAGCCATTGATCCGCATGCCGGCGGCATCACGAGTCTGTGGCATCAATGCAACAGTGAAATACTTGGAACGTGTTGATATCCAATCAACTACACCGTCAAGGTCTTCTGTGATGCGGTTGTTGTCATCAAAATCATTGAATTTTTCGAGGTCATTGCCGAGCATCGCGTATGCCTTGAAACTCTTCAGATCGGCATTGATTTTCTTCTCAGTCGGTTCGAGTCCCGGCTCGTAATATATTTCATAGAAGTCTTTCAGATTGAGCGAGCCGATGTCGTCGATATCCAGTTCAAGATCGAACGAGTATTTGTCACCAAAGAATCTATAGGTTTTAACGAGGGTTTCACCAGTCGGGAAAACACAGGTAAACGTGAGATTCTCGGATTCCGATCCCGTCAAAGTGATATTGGATTTGTCAACGCTGAAACCTAAACCCTCAAGGGTCAACTTACCCCGATTAAACCTGAGATTGGGAACGGCCAGCCCGTTCGAGTGAACCATCTCAATCGGTTCACCATCAGGATAGTTGAATTTCTTCAGAATAAAACTAATCAAACCGGCGCCGCGATTCGTAAGAGTGGCTTTGTATAAGTCAGTTTCAACAGTCACGAGTTCTTCAGGAATAGTATCCGTTACAGCGCGGAGTGTGTCGCGCTTCGGTTCGACCGGAGGCTCGACAGTCTTGTCTGCGATATGAGTAGTATCATAACTGACTGCCGTTGTGTCAGTTGCCGTTGCCGGCGGCATCTGACGCTGCTGTGGTGACATGAACACCATCCAGCCGACGAATACAAGCCCGATTAAGAGCAATCCGATTGTATAGTTTCGATCCATGATTTCCTACTTCACCGGGTCATAGCCGCCATCGTTGAAAGGATGGCACCGCAGAATCCTGCGTGTTGCCATGAGGGAACCTTTCAGAGGACCATATTTCCTGAGAGCATCGACAGCGTAATGCGAACAGGATGGCTCGAACCTGCACGTCGGGCCGAGCAACGGCGAAATCGTGTACTGGTAGACCCTGATTAACAATATGAGCGGGAAACTGAGCGCTTTACGCATTTTTCAGGAATCCTGTTATATCTGATTCGACAATTGCGGAGACATTGCCTTCCGGTGCATATTTGACTCTGATTACAGCTCGCAACCCGTTGTCAAACATATCCAGACGCAGCCTGATCGCCTCCCGAACAACCCTCTTAAGCCTGTTTCTTGTGACGGCAATACCGATACGCTTTGGAGTCCTGATACAGAATTGCTTGCACAGGTCATCCTCAGTCACGAATCTTATGTCCAGCAGTCGTCCGGAATACCTTGATCCCGTCGTCACAATTCGTTTGATCAGCGGGCTTTTCTTCAGGCTGAATTCCCGGCCGAACCTGAGATTACCTGACTTTCCTGGGGACACTTGGCGTCAAGCGTTTACGACCTTTGTTGCGACGGCGCTTGAGAATCGCCCGCCCGCCTTTGGTCGACATGCGCTTTCTGAAACCGTGATCGTTTAGTCGCTTTCTACGCGACGGCTGAAATGTTCTTTTCATATCGTTTTCCTCATCATCAGACCGGACAAAATAGCCACAAGTCGCGAATTGTCAAGCGAAAAGCCACGCATTTTTTTCATTCCTGATATCAGTTTGGCTCATTTTTCACCTGTCCCCTGCCGATACTGTAGAAGATGGTACGCAAACTGTGCATATCGGCATTGTTGATGTTTTTCGTCCTCTCGCTTTCATGCGGAGACGACAGGGGTGTCCAGCCCTCAG
>JAJRZO010000057.1 GCA_024275215.1 Candidatus Zixiibacteriota bacterium
TACGCTTTGGTGAGCTGCCGGATAGCGGATTATCTGTCACGCCCTGAATGGGCGTGACCTGCAACAATAAAAACGATTCTCACGTCCCAAGCGTACGTGAGTTACTTAGTTGATGATTCATAACAGTCAGGTGTCTGATCTCCGTTGGTGTCGCATGGTTGCGGACCACCATCAAATATGAAGTTGATCAGGTACACAACATCGTCGATATCAACATCACCCGAACAGTCGGCATCTCCGGATTCCAAAGGATCAGGTGGAGTGTTGCCGGCAAATATGTACTGGATGAGGCTTACAACATCGTCAATGTCTACAGCTCCCGAAGCGTCAGCGTCACCGCAGATGTAGGAATAATATAATACTTGCAATTTTGACACGAAGGCGTCATAATCGCCACCCGGAGATGGCTGGTACGGGTTGAAGATTGGGAAATTAATTGATTTCGTCTGTCCTGTTACATACGCTGTTCCAGAATCATCGATCGCGATGGCATCACCTCCGTCATAGTTAGTCCCACCCAGATAAGTGCTGTAAACAAGGTTGTTGCCAGCACTGGAGAGCTTGGTGACAAAAGCGTCAAAAAATCCATGATCTGTCAGGTATGAATTGACTACTGGAAAATCACTGGAAACTGTTCTTCCTATGATATATACCGCCCCGAAGTCATCCACAGCGATACCGAAGCCTTCATCATTGTTATCCCCTCCCAGATAAGTGCTGTAAACAAGGCTGCTGCCGGAACTTGAGAGTTTGGTGATAAAAGCATCAAAGTATGCTTGATATGTCTGATACGGGTTGAGGGTCGGAAAATCAGTGGAAGATGTCATTCCTGTGACATACGCTGCTCCTGAGTCATCAACGGCAATACTCAAACCAAGGTCATCGCCCAAACCCGGGCTTTCGTCGTTTCCCCCAAGGTAAGTACTATAGATAAGGCTGTTGCCGGAAGCGGAGAGCTTGGTAACAAAGGCATCTTCGCGATCCTGGTCTGTCTGGTACGGATTTAGGGTTGGGAAATCGGTAGAACTGGTGTACCCTGTAATGTACGCTGCCTCTGAATTGTCTATCGCAATGCCATAGCCACGATCATAGTCGTTTCCCCCAAGGTAAGTACTATAGACAAGATCATTGCCGGAACCTGAAAACTTTGTGACAAAAGCATCCATGTCTCTCTGATGTGTCTGGTACGGATTGAGAGTTGGGAAATTGTAAGAAGATGTTTCTCCTGTCACGTATGCAGCCCCTGAAGCATCAACAACGACAGAAAAGCACCGATCATATCTATTTCCCCCCAGGTAGGTGCTGTAAACAAGGCTGTCACCGGCACTTGAGAGCTTGGTGACAAAAGCGTCATATTCTCCGCCTTGATTTATGCTCTGGTATGGGTTAAGAGTCGGGAAATCAGTGGAATATGTCCACCCTGCCACATATACCGTTCCAGAGTTATCCACTGCAATACCAGAGGCAAAGTCCTCTTCACTACCCCCGAGATAGGTACTGTAGATAAAGTTGCCAGAATCCGAGAGCTTGGTGATAAAAGCATCAATGTTGCCTTGATCTGTTTGGTAGGGGCCAAGAGTCGGAAAACTGCTAGACCATGTACTTCCCGTCACATAAGCTGCTCCGGAGTTGTCCACAGCAATGCCGCGACTTTCCTCAAGAGCGTTTCCACCGAGGTAGGTGCTGTAACCGAGCACGACAGCGAATGAGATAGAACGCGGTGTATTCCTGCTCGACATTGAGAAGTCAGAAGTGTTCTGTGAAAAGAGTAGCTGACCACGCTCGGCTGATACATTTCCATCTATAGAAGTTCCTAACGGAGCAATCATGTCTCCCCAGCCGGTCTGGGCAATCAGATGCCCGTCGGCATCAACAGACAGATTATCAATTCCTTCATATTTTATTTTGACCTGCTCTATGTTCGCGCCGGGTGCAACAATAAACTCATACTGCGCTTTACCATCCTCCGTGCCAATGTAGCGAAGATCGATACCGGGATAAATATCTTTGAATAACACTGATGTAAAGTTGGAAACATCTGTATACCAGTTTGTGGGATCATTCCCGATCAGGTAATTGCATTTGTATTCCATCATGTTTTCGCCGATAATCTCCGGGTTCGGATTCGCGCCAGCGAAGGATGCTTTGATTATTAACTGTTCGATGCTGTCGGATGACGCATAGTAAGGGGCTGGCGAGAATGTTGGCTGTTCACTGGGATTGGCTGCGGATATCCGGCGTGTGAGTTGGAAATAAATTCCATTGCTCGTAAACCACATTGTTGTTCCGGCTGCACTGGCACGGAATTTCACTTGTTTATCCCATTGGCCGGCATTTTCTGTAAACGCCAATGGCGTTGGATCAAGTTGTCCAATAGTAATTGCCGCCGTCTGGTCAGTTTGCTGCTTTGCTATAGATAATGTCGGTGACGCAAACAGAAAAAACAGCAACGGTACGATGGAGTATGAGCTGATACGCTTCATTGATTCCTCCCGTCTGTGTGTTCTGATCTCATCTATTACGAGATCAGCCGGTAGTTCTTTTGTGGAACTTAAAATTAAGTTAGGCAAAAAAACAGAAAAGTCAAGCTTCAACTGACTTTGAACTTTCTCAGGATAATGTCCAGAAGAATGTGTAAATTGGTGTATCCTCATGATCTTGTACACCGTCAGGAATCCTTTCCTGACGGCGCATAGGGATTCCTGACTGGCATAGGGATACACCCTCTGCCAGTTTACCACTAAATAAGAAATTACCCTTTCCTTTCTCACAGAGTACAATGAGAGTGAACCCACCCGTCGCTTTCGCTTTTAATGGGCAACCGGATACTATGTTCAACAGCGTTGTAGTTGCAGGTCAAGCGGCCTGTCCGCTTGACCTGCATGGGTGCAGGAAAAATGATTCTCAACAGTCAGGAATCTGATCTCCATTGGGGTCGCATGGCGCAGAGCCGCCACCGAAAATGTAGTTTATCAGATACACAGCATCATCGATGTCTATGAATCCGGAACAGTTTGTATCACCAGTTCCTTCGTACACGGGGAGCGGTCCACCGCCGAATATGTAGTTGACGAGATATACAATATCATCGATATCGACTGCACCACTGGCATCGACATCACCGCATGTCGGGGCCACGGGATTGATATCCCATCCTGACACTCGCGCCATCATCCACCACCACGCTTTGCCCTTCAGGTAGCAGTTGAAGCAATGCGAATGAGCGCAACTGCCGCAGGTCGGGCATGTGTGCACAGCACACCAGTCATAGCACCAGTAACAGTAGTCAGTTTCGTCGGGATAGTAGTTCCCGTCAGGATCATAGCTTTCAATGTCAGCAAAGTCGAATAGAATTTTGTTGTGAGTGGAGCAGTAGTCACGAATCTGGTTGTTGCGCGCATACAGATTGCCGTCAGGACCGGTTCCGTCGAGATGTCCTGTCATATATATGAATATGACATCTGGATAGTCGGTTTCGAGTTCTTCCATCTTGTTCAGATAGATATTGATTCCTTCTTCAGTGTTATCAGATGCCCCTCCGCACCATGAGAACATCGCCATGTTGCATTCAGGGTGGGCATCCAGATAGGTTCGAGTATTTGGCACCCATGATGTATCACCGTTGTGACCGAGATCATCAGAGACTTCCCTGAAATATGGTGCGTTGTAATCATTATTCTCGTTGTACACAATTTCAATGCCGGTCATGATCTGGCTGCCGTGCGATGTATGAACATAGTAAATATTATAGTCGGTTTCGATAGCTTCTACAACCGAGAGTGGAATAGAATCGAATTCGCTAACCGCGAAGTGGTCAGCTGTAATTGCTTCAGCATTTACAGACGACACCCGGAATATCGA
>JAJRZO010000058.1 GCA_024275215.1 Candidatus Zixiibacteriota bacterium
ATCGCTCTATCATCTTGAAATACTCTAATCCGGCACTATCTACCTCGCCGGCACAATACTGGAATTTGACTGGAGTTTCGTCCGCAGCCGCACTTCCTGACAGAACTATGAGAACAACTGTCGTCAACAGGGCGAAAGCCGCTATTTGTTGTAATTTGAAGTGAGTTATAGTCTACCACCTCCTATTGAACTGTACACGGGGCAGGACCGCCGCTAAATATGTAGTTGATAAGAAATACTGCATCGTCGATATCGACATAACCGTTACAATCTGCATCAGCGGAGTCAAGCGGATCGGGTGGATTACCCCCGGAAAATATGTATGAGAGTATGAAAACGACATCATCGACATCGAGTCCGGTATCTCCGTTGGCATCACCGGCAGTATAAGCAACTTGAACAGTCATCGTAGCATTACCATGCCACGGGTTGTCAGTACTGTCGGGATCATTATTGTAAATAAATACATCAGCCGCATAGGTGCCCGCATCAATACCTGACGACGAAAAGGCCAGCGTCACATCTTCCGATGAAGAAGGTTCCACACTCCCGGTTGCCGGTGAGACTGAGAGCCAGATAACTGAAGGGACATTGATCAGGACACACAAGTCATCATGCAGATAGGATGCGTTGAAAACAACTTCCAAACCACTAAAACCGTCAGGATCTTCAATGCCGACAGTGCAATTATTGATGTCGAAACCACTTCCGAAGTTATCGTATTGGAGTCGGATTTCTCCATCGGAATCAATGATTATCTCGCCGTTGAAAACATCTCCAACTCCGGCACCATACTCCGGTATATTGATATACTGAACGATCAACTTAGAACCAATCGTCTCGTACTTTATCTCTCCTCCCGGATTATTGGGATCGAGAATGTTCAGATCATCCCAAAGCAACGCAATGAAATTACCCGGTATATCGTAGGTTGGAATAGGATCATTCACCAGAGCAGAGTAATTATCGGGAGGACCGAAACCGATCAGGCCATTGGATGACACATAGAATTCCGTATAGATTGAGTCATAGAATGGGAAATTAAAACCGATTGGAAATGGACCGGCATAACTGTCATCAGTGAGACCAGTGATCGCAGTTCCTGTTGCAGAAATGTCACGCCAGTTGAATACCGGCCCACCATCATCGTCAGAGTCAATCCAAATGTATCCGTAGTTGTCGGGACCGCCGGCATCGAACACAACATCATATCCTTTTCGCAGATCACTACTGCCTTTACCGGGTTCAAACTGCAGATAATCCGACGGATATTCGCGGGTCGCCGGTTCGATCATCCCTTGCTGCAGCAGTTCACCAAATCCGCTGAGAAGAGTATAATCCGGTTCTATCTCAAACTCATAAAACAAGATACTCAAACCGGTGTTTTCTATCGTAAATGAAACATCGTATGTCTGATTTGAATCAAGGGTTATGTCGAGAGAATCGGATACTGTAACGGAAATCTGGGGCGCCCATTCAAGAGAAACATCATCAATAAACCAGTCGTCACGATCAACGCCGGAAGCAGTGTTACGGAATCTGATTCTGAAACCGTTATGATATGCCTCAGCAGGAATAGAAACATTCGCCACCTCAAATGACGTCATATCAGGATCAGAACCCTCGTGAGTATTCAACAGAATCCAGTCGCCCTGGGCATTCAGACATTCCACAAACAAGTCATCACCCTCATCGGGCGATTCACCATTTCCTGTTTGCTGAAAAGAGTACTTCAGGCTAAGCTGACTTTGCCCGGCGATTTTGATAGCCTGTGACATGATTGTGTCGGCGTCGTTTGGTGTGCCATCAAGATTCAACGAGTATGGGGATGATGGTGCGCCTATGCCGTCGCTGTTGACTTCTACTCCCGATAACAGAACCCATTTTACCGAATCGATGTTAGTACTGTCAAATGTTTCTGAGAACGGCAACTCAAGAGGTACTCCCAGTGATACCGTCGTGAATTCAACGCTTCTCGTTTGTGAAGGATCACCGATAGATGTTGCTGTAAGAATTGCATGATCAGATTCACCATTGAAAGTCTCCGGCACTTCGACTCGAACACTTAGGTTCATTGATTGATCGGGATACATAGAAGGCGTTTCATCCAAAGGAATGAGTCCGCTCTCATCCCATACGGAAACAGGCCATGTATTACCTGAGACTGTCAATGTATAAGTGTCATTATAAACGCCATCATTTGTAATCGTAACCTGGTACCAGACAGTATCCAGACCCGCGCCTGTCGTATCCTGCGACACGGGTTCCAGGATAAGCTGATAATCAATAACCTTGAAGGTGAATATAGACGTCGAATCATATTTGCCATCTACATTCTTCGCAAACATATAGTAATCGACAAATGTACCCGGCTGTTGAGCGGGAATGTATGCAGAATATCCTGATGTTCCGCGCATCGTACCGGGCGACAGGGGTTCAACCTGCCATCCTCCACCCACGTTGTAGTATAGAAGAAGAGAATCAGGAACAAGGTCGACTATGGAAAATATCTCACAATAAATATAGTAATCGTCAACTGAGTTTTTTGTGTCATCCAATGGTTGGTGACCGATATTGATTTCTCCCATTTGAAGCAAGGCATCGTATGCGCTTATTCGCCCCCAGCCGTATTCATTATCGAACCCGGGCGTTCCAAGATCGACACTGGTTGCTGTCAAAATGTTTCTGACCTGTAAGGGTGTCATAGTCGGATCGACAGAAAGTAAGAGCGATACTACTCCCGCGGCATGAGGAGTCGCCATCGAAGTGCCCGCGAGAGGAGCGTAGTTCAGTGGCAAGTTCTCCTGGACTGACAGTTGGCATTCGTAATTCGGGAATGTTGACTGAACATCATCTTCATCGAATGGACGACCATATCCTCCCGGTGCGGAAATCACAACTTCGGGACCTGTGCTGGAGTATGATGCAATGACATCATTCTGATCTGTAGCAGATACGGTTATGACATTGTCATAGTCAACAGAATATGCTCCGGGCCAGCTAACATTACCGCCGTAGTTGTTGCCTGCTGCAATACAAAGAATAACATTGTGGCTGTCAGCATAGGCTATTCCATGTTCGGACGAAGAACTTGGAGATGAACCACCACCCGAGAAGTTGAGCACCTGGCATCCATTGTCGACAGCATATATAACAGCGTCTCTAAAACCGGATGATGTACCGTAGCCATTGTCGTTGAATACTTTCAGCGCCATAATCCTGCAGTTCCAGTCTATTCCTGAGACACCTATGCCATTATCAGATTCCGCTCCAATAGTACCGATAACATGCGTGCCATGCCCGTAGCCGTCTACCGGGTCCAAATCTCCGGTGAAAACATTCAAACCGAGAATAAATCTGTTTGGATCATCAAGATCAGGATGGCTTAGCTGCCCATCTACCATAGGAATTCCTGTGTCAAGAACTCCTACCATAATCTGTTGACTTCCGGTTGTGAAACCCCACGCTTCCGGGCAATCGATATCAGCGTCAGGTGTGCCTCCCGGAGGAGACTGGCCGGTGTTATTATAATGCCATTGAGTTGGGAACAGTGGATCAGATGGCGTTGCATTAACTCTCATAACCATATTAGGCTCAGCCCATCGCACTGATTCGAGCTTATCGATTGCGGCCACTGTTTCAAGAAATGATCCCTTGTTCGAGCTGGTTAATTGTACGAAGCCGAATCTATCACTCGAACGGATAATACTTGCATCAAACCGGGTAGCTGAGTTATTAAGATCATTTTCAGAATAACCCTTTTCAAGAAGTACATTGATTTCACCGTCAACATATTCGATCTCGTAGCCTTTCCAAAAACCTGTTTTGATAAGTTTTCCATCTATATACTCTTCGGCGTGTGCTGTCAAAACCTGGCAGAATGCAAACAACAACGCAACAATAGTAGCATTGAATCTCATGCGACCTCCAAGGCAATCTATCTGATGTATAATAATCTGTTGTACGTTTTTCCTATGTGTTCCCCGAGAATACCCTGATATCATAGTATAATATTCTTTTTCTTATTGTCAATCAGCATTTTCCCCGGAGTTTCCCAAAGGACGTCAAATCAATAAGTTTAATGGTGGTGAGCGATATTCTAAATCATACAGACCCTCATATCACCCTGAGCGATGAAAAAAAGCGAGTAGATACGCAGTACTTGTCATGCCGGACTTGATCCGGCGTCCGGTTCAGATCAAACAAGACTTCTGAGGAATATTCCGGCATAATTTCTTTTTTAGTGTGTAAACCGGCAGAGAGTGTATCCCTATGTCCGTCAGGAACCTCTGTGCGCCGTCAGGAATCCTTTCCTGACGGTGCACAGAAACGGCGTACAACGGTACTCAAGGATTCCTGACGGTGTACAAGATCATGAGGATACACCAATTTACACATTTGTACGGACATTATCGTATTCCGGCATTTCGAAGTTATTCTTGCAGAAAATTGTGGATTGACACGACCCTAAAAATGAGTCAATTATAGAAGGTTAGTGTCCATGACTGTATGCCGGGAGCACTGCATATACATAATGTATCAGAAAGGTTGAAGTAAAACGTGCCATTGCAGGAACAACAGTTTTCGTTAAAACAGAATATTGTTGATTGTTTCCGTCTTGACACTCTGTGGTTAATTATCGGGCTGGGCGTAATAATCAGGCTGGTTTTCATCGGCCTCCTGGATTTGCTGCCGGAAGAAGCGTACTACTGGAACTACGCCAAACATCTTGATATTGGATATCTCGATCACCCACCGTTGATGGCATGGCTTATTTACTTGTCAGAATCGGTGCTCGGCAAAAGTGAATTCGCTGTACGACTGCCGGCTTTTCTTGGATGGTTTGTCATGGCTTTTTTCATGTATCGCTTTGCTGAGAATACGATCGGGAAAGAGGTTGGCAAGCCTGTACTTTTACTCCTTGCCGCATTGCCGATTTATATGTCAGTCGGGTTTCTGATGACGCCTGACGCGCCGCTCTATGTTTGTTGGGCGGGAGCGCTGTTCTTTCTCGAAAGGGCAATACTAGGCAATAACCGCTCCGCATGGTATGGCGCGGGAATCTTTCTCGGACTCGGTCTGCTTTCCAAGTATACTATGGGGCTGATGGTCATTACGACATTCGTATATCTGCTCATTGACAAAGAATCCCGCCACTGGTTCCTAAAGCCACAACCATATATTGCAATGTTGATTGGACTGATCCTTTTCCTGCCGGTATTGATCTGGAATGCACAACATGATTGGGCCTCATTTGCTTTTCAGGGATCGCGACGATGGTTCGGTGGGATGAATTTCCATCTGCATATTCTGATTGGAAGCATACTTGTACTGATAACTCCATTCGGGTTGTACGAAGTAGCGAAGGTTCTGTTACGTTTCTGGAAAAACAGGAAAGCGTGTCGTCAGGCAGATACATTGCTATTTCGCAAATTGCTTTTTCTTGTGACATTTACTTTGACGCCACTTGCAGTGTTTACAATTCACAGCATACAAGGACAACCAAAACTCAACTGGACCGGGCCGGTGTGGCTGGCAATTCTGCCACTTGTTGCAGCCGGTATCACAGGAATCGACGTATTTGCTTCTGCAGGAAAAAACCCGAAAGTTCTAACGCGTTGGATTGTGATTGCATCAGTGCTGTTGGTTTTCTATGCCGGAGGATTTGGTTACTCAGTTGCTGGTATGCCCGGCACCTTCAAAGGAAGTGGTATGAAACTCCCTATTGCATGGCAGGCTTATGGTGACAGGCTCGAACAGATTGAATCGAATTTAGAATCTGAAACAAATTCAGAACCGGTCATTATCGGTCTGGACAAATACTGGCTGGCCAGTGAAGCCAGCTTCTATGACAAAGATGATGGCGACAGCCTGCCGGAGTTTGCCGGAGAGAATCTGATCGGAGGCAACAGCCTGATGTGGAATCGATGGGTTTTGCCTGAATCAGTTGCAGGCCGTGACGGGATACTCATAAGTTTCACCGAGGGCAAACTAACCCAGCCCTGGGTCGTACGACGTTTTTCGAGAATGGGAGAAGTAACGAGAGAAGTGCTCACAAACAGTAACGGTGAAATTGGCTGTTTCTACTGGAGAATCGGGTACGATTATCGTCCGAAATAGAAGCAGTAAAACAGGTCGAAGCGCCTGTAGTTTCAGCACTTGCATATATGTCTGGAGCATACGAAATCCGCCTCAGGGCACGAAAAGCGATATGCAAAATATAACTTTTTTCTCAAGAAAACCTTGCACATTGCGCTGTCAGGTGCATTATATGATATGCTTTCTCTGAAAGGGGACTGATAAAAGAGAAATCGCAGGGTTGAATTGGACTGTTATGGCATTGTGGAGACCAACACAGGAACAAAGATGAATGACTTCAGGCTTGGGAGCAACAGATGACTATATGCAGGTGGCTGGTGAGTTGACAGGCACGCCTCACTTTATCGGACCGCATCAATTCCACATTCCGGTAATGGGAACCGGATTCACTGTTGACACGCCAATCAGAGTAGCGAGATATGGCATTTCATCGGTGATTTCAATTGTCGACGATGACCTCATCGAGCGATTGCGCAAATACTATTCAGAGAACTCCGGCAGAGCCTATGAGCCGATAGACGAAACAGAAACGGACTCCAGAGCGCGACGAATTCGTTTGTATCTCAATCTGGTCAGGGAACTCGTTGATGAGCAGATAGAAAAGGTGCGATCGGCTCCATTTGAACCTGGGAGTGAGATCACTCGTTATTATGAAATGCTGCCGGAGAGTCCCTTGAAGTCAGCATATACAAAGATGCTGTCAGAACCTGATCTGAAAATAAAATCGGACCTTCAGACATATCTTCGCAAACAGGTTGTTCCCGGACGCATCGATGTGAACATCATGACCAAAGTTGACCGTGACCAGTATATCAAGGATAAAAAGGGTCCTCCTGAGAATGGTCTGGCAATGTGTGCGCTTCGAGGATTTGCAACGAGTGAGCTACGGTCAGCCGTTGTCCTTTCTGCCGGTATCAACAGGCGACTCTTTGCTTACATGGCACAGTTTGATGATTTCTTCCCGTCAAACAATGCTCCCGCAAAAAAGACGGTTGTCCTGAAAGTGAGCGATTATCGCTCTGCACTGGTGCAGGGACTACTCATGGCAAGGCATGGAATTTGGATATCCGAATTCCGAATCGAATCCGGTCTTAATTGTGGAGGGCACGCATTTGCCAGCGCCGGATACCTGATGGGGCCGATTTTAGAAGAGTTCAAGACCAACCGGCAATTATTACAGGATCGGCTATGGAAAATATATTGCGATGCTCTGAAAAAACTTGGTCGGAAACCGTGGGGAGAACCATCGATCGTCATCACCGCTCAGGGAGGTGTCGGGACACCCGGAGAACAGAAGTTCCTCTTTGATCACTACAATCTGGTTGGCATAGGATGGGGCACTCCGTTTCTTCTAGTACCTGAAGCCACAAATGTCGATGCGGCTCATATGAAAAAACTGATCGCGGCAAGCGAGAATGATGTTCTCCTCAGCGATTCATCCCCGCTTGGTATCCCATTCTGGAATTTACAGACTTCGGCAAGCGAAGAAAATCGGAAACAGCAAATAAGTAATGGTACTCCCGGCAGTAGCTGTCCAAAGGGATACCTGGGCATGGACTTTGAATTCACTCAGACGCCGATATGCAGGTCATCCCGTGTCTACCAGAGGCGTAAACTGGACCAACTCGACAATTCCGACTTACCCCTCAATCAAAAAAAAGCCGCCATCACTGATGTGCTTTGCAAGACGTGCCTCTGTTCAGACCTTGCCGGAGGAGTATTGATTCGGCTTGGCATTGATCCCGGATTGCACACCGCGATTTGTTGCGGACCGAGCATAGCTGACTTTGACAGAGTATTCACGCTCGAGGAAATGACAGATCACATCTACGGCCGCTCACCATACAGGCACAGTCAGAATCGACCTAATATGTTTATCAGGGAATTGTCTTTGTATGTCGAATTTTTCCAGAGAATGGTGGATAGAAAGGCGTTGGGGTTGATTGACATTCCTGATAAGTATTTCAGCGATTTTAAGAAAAACCTGATCGATGGAATCAAGTACTATCATGAAATGGCATCTCTTCTCAGCAGTAGAGTGCGGGCTCGATTTGTTACGGCTTTGGAAGATTTCGAGAAACAGGTGTCATGCTTGAATCATACCCCAACCCCCTCACCAGTCAAGTAGCCCGCAATCCGGGTCGTTGTAGCCTTCCGATTGCATGTATCCAACCTACGTTCGATAAACAAATCCCGCTCGCTGTGTTTTGTTATGCGAATTGCGATACTTTCAGGCATGAAAAAATGCGCCATCAGGGAATCGAACCCCGGACCCGCTGATTAAGAGTCAGCTGCTCTGCCTAGCTGAGCTAATGGCGCATTCGATACTTCTATATCAGCAACTCATGAGTTGCTGTATAAAGTGAGGGTGGAAGGGCTCGAACCTTCGGCCCTCTGCTTAAAAGGCAGATGCTCTACCACTGAGCTACACCCCCACAGCGTCCGCAAATATATACTAAATGTTTGGTTTGTCAAATGAGTTGACGGAAAAATGTGACGCAAATTGTAGTTTAATGTTCGTAAGTCAAACCCACTTGGGTTTGACGCTTTCACTGATGGAAATATTCCCATTGTCAAGCCCCGCAGGTCGAAAATCCTGCACTTTCGACGTTTTTCTTTTTTGTCGAAACCACAGGGTTTTGACCTGCTCAACTACTCAACTGATGGATATGTTCTCATTGTCAAGCCCCGAGTGGGCTTGACCTACAGCTACAATCCGGATCCGTTCAGGATTGCGGGAAGTTGCGTCATATCTGAAATAATAGCGTGTGGATTGTATTCGGCGAACTCTTCTTCGCATGTAACCCCTGATAACACAGCAATAAACCGCACTCCGGCGCCTATTGCTGCTCCGGCGTCCGCAAGACTATCACCGACAAAGATCGTGTTCTCCGGAGTGACAGAGAGTTTTCTCATCGCAGTTACAATGCCTTCGGGATGAGGCTTTGTGTGTGTTACATCGTCGCCCCCGATAATCACATCGGCTGGAGAAGGTATCGAATTCCTTTCCAGTATTTCCTCGATCCTGTAACGATATTTGGTTGTCACAATTCCTGTACGATAGCCTGCCATACGTAAATCGCGAACGATATCCAGCGCCGATGGAATCAGTACAGTCATATCTGTCATGACAGCATCAGCTCTTGCCACAAACAATTTGAGAAATTTCTCGGCTTTCTCTATGGATTCATCACCGGTCAGTAAATTGTATGTCACCTGCAGAGATTTACCGATCGTTCGTCTGATTGCATCACTTTCCGCTTTTTCATGTCCCAGTTCCTGGAGGGCATGATTGACACATGCGATAACAGCCCGCGAGGAATCGACAAGTGTATAATCAAAATCGAAGAGCACTGCTTTGGACATCCGAAATCCTTCCGCAAAGTTGCTGTCCTAATCAATCGGATGCAAGCTATTCAGACTGTGCGCTGTAGTCAATGGATATATCGCATCGCAGTGACTCTGCCCGTATTCAACTACCAGAACTGAATAAATATGTTATCGCCCCCTGCCCATAAAACTGATATACAATGCTATTTATTACCTGCTGTTGCATTATCTCAGCACTCCGGCACGCCATTCCCGTCGGGGTCGCACGGCGCAGGTCCGCCGCCGAAGATATAGCTGATCAGATACACCACATCGTCAATATCAACACCACCCTGACAGTTTGCGTTGCCCGACTCAAGTGGATCGGGCGCCGGTCCACCTGTGAAAATGTACTGTATGAGATACACAGCATCGTCAATATCAACTGCTTCACTTTGATCAACATCGCCACAAATGAACGTGGAAATAATAATATCCTCTGCGCCACAGTCTGTATACGCTGGAACTACGGCAGTCCCCCAGGATCTCGTCGCAAAAATGAACTCTCCGGCAGGCATGACAAATGATGAGTCGAAATCGACAATTATCTCTGCATTGTCATCGAGTATCCGGAACCACAGCGTTGCAAAAACCCCGTCTTCCTGCGGTTCGAGATAATCAGGCAGTTGAGGATTCCTGTAGCACATTACAAGAACCATGTTACTGTCAGATACAGGCCATACATAATCGGAATCTGACGGGGTCGTCGCAACAACATCCCAACCTTGGGGTATGATGCTGCCGGACATGTCGAGGGAGTAGAATTCGATCAAATCTGAATCGTAGCGGAACCCAAGCGAAAGCGCCGTCAGCGCTGAATCGTTGGTGATGTAAATGGGTAAAGGGATGAATTCGAGTTCTCCCGCCCAGGCTTCGACAGGGCAACCGAGTCTGACTTCGTTACTTCCAGTCGGCAAATAGCACGGATCGTGCGGTTCACAAATGTCAACTGCCATGCCATAAGTAAAATACTCAATGTAAAGTGCGAGATCAGCAGCATTCACACTTCCACACAGATCGACATCGGAGTTTTCCGGTGGCGCAATCGGGTATGCCTGCCCGGATACATAGCGTATCAGTTGCACAAGATCAGTGATGGAATATACAAGACCATCACCGTTGACATCGCTACAGATTATTTCAGAACAACCGATATCTTCGGAACCCATCAGCACACCACAGGGATTGTTATCCGGCGCGACTGGCGAACTGCTGTGGATAGTATAGTTTCCAAGGCTCCTGTCACAGAACAAGGGTGGCAGAGAGATATTGCCATTCGGGTCTCCGGGATATGCGGGGACATTTGAGAAATCCATCGACTCGTTGCCATATACATTATTGCAGCTATACTCAAACGGTGTATCCGGAAAAAGTCTGTGTATTCCAATTTCGCTGTTGTATGCCACTATACAATTCGATATTTCTCTGAGTGGTTCCCGTTTCGGTGCCGTTTTGGGTGGTTCACCGTTAATGAATATACCATCGCCTGCATTGTCAACAAATGTGCAATTCGCAACGATCACATCGCCGGGCGACGCGAGTACCAGACCTGACAATCCGTTACCTGCAACAAGACAGCCGGTCATTACGATGCCTGAGTCCAACCATAAGATATCAGACATCACGATGCCATATAGAGTATTGTTAGTTATCTCGCAATCCTCAATAATAGGGTTGGAATTGTGCCCTTGTATCATGATTCCACTATCGTCATTTCCCGTGATGATGCAGTTTCTAATCATTGGAGAAGATCCATAAATATATATTGCTCCATTTTCATCAGAGAATGAGTTTGTGATTGTGAAACCATCGATAATCGCGTTTAGATCTTCCCCTTCATGGATGTAGAACGCCCAATGCGCATTCATGGGACCGGCCTCACAATCAATGGTAGTGAATTCAGCACCGTTTTCCGACATCAGCACAATGCTCTTCCCACCGAAGCTAATGTCACGATTGCCGTCGCCGGTGTAGATTCCATCAGCGACAAGTACAGTGTCGCCTGACTGAGCGCTGTTGATTCCGGCCTGGATCGTCGCAAAATCAGATGGTATCTGAATGGTCGTGGCCTGACAAACCTGCACGGCCACAACCAAGCAAATGAGTACAATTGCCTTTCTCATTATGTTCTCCTTTTAGTAGAATCAATGAAGAATCTAAAAGGAAGATACACAATCTCTTATTTTCGTCAAGTGCCAAAATTGCCGGACTTGATCCGGCATCCAGTTCAGGATTCGAGGGCTGGGTACTGGCATCTGCCAAAATGACAGAAACAACAGTTCCTGTCTCTTGGAACATTAACAGCTTGATTCGAGTCGAATTATAACAAACCCAATAGTATAATTGGGGAAAGTTCCGGTTTGTTGTCTGTTTAATTATTGTTGAGCAGAACCTGAAACGAAGCTGTTCTGTTGTCAACAGCCTGCGTTCCTGCCTAAATATTCCTCTCAACCAATTCCACAAACGGTTCGACATCCGCCAGCATGCGGTCGACCGCAGTTGTCCAGAAATCATCTTTGGTCAAATCGACTCCGAGATGCTTCTGCGCCAAATCCTCGGTTGTCATCGAACCGGTATCATGCAACAGCGCGCGGTATTTCTCGAAGAAATCTTTGCCCTCAGTCTTTGCCCGATCATAAACCCCGCCCGCGAACAAAAATCCGAATGTGTACGGGAAATTGTAGAACGGTAAACCGGTCAGGAAGAAATGCAATTTCGACGCCCAGAATAACGGATGATAACCATCTTTATCAAGCGTATCTCCAAAAGCTTTCTTCTGTGCATCGACCATGATTTCATCAAGCCGTTTGCGAGGTACGACACCATTCTTCCGTTCAGTATAGAAAGTCTTATCAAAAATGAATCTCGCATGCAAATTGCAAAACATAATATGTGTCCGTTGCAACTTCTGATCGAGCAGCATCAATTTCTGATCCGAATCGCTCGCTTCGCTGAATGCCGCATCGGTCACAAGCAACTCGTTAAATATCGACGCCGTTTCAGCGAGATTCGCAGGATACTCAGCGGCAAAAGTCGGAAGGTCCTTCAGCACCCAACTGTGCCAGGCATGTCCAAGCTCATGCGCCAGAGTCATCATATCGCCAAATGTATCGAGATATGTCATGAATATGCGACTCTCTTTGACAGGTCCGAATCCGGTGCAAAATCCACCGCCAGCCTTGCCGGGACGGTTTTCAGCCTCGATCCATCTCTTTTCGAACGCCATCTGCGAGAATTCCGCCATCTCGCCTGAGAATCCTCCGAGATGTTTGACGATAAACTTCTTCGCCTCATCCCAACTCATCTTCTGGTCAGATTTTCCGACAGGCGCTGATTGATCGTACCAGCAAAACTTATCGATCCCGAGCAGCTTCTTTTTTGTTTCGATATATCTCTCCAGCCGATGGACACTTTCAGATACCGCATTCCACATAGCATCGACAGTCTCTTCTCCCAACCGCCCCATGGCAAGCGGCTCGTACAATATGGAATCCCACTTTCGATTCCTGTAGAGGGAAAGCCTGAATCCTGCAAGCGAGTTCAGAGCCATTGCGGCATATTCGGCTCTCGTTTCCCATGCCGCTTCGAGTTTCTCGAAAGCCTGCTTTCTGATCGATCTATCGGAACTATCCATCTTGCTTGCGAGCTGCCCAAGAGAGATTTTAGTTGTCTTTCCATCCTCCGTAAAATCGACTCTAAGATCACCGGCCATTTTGTCATACAGCCTGTTCCAGGCATGGTAACCACTCACAGCCAGTTCATTCGCGAATGCCTCGAATTCCTCAGGCATTTTCTTTCGTGCATTGATCCGAAGTTCGTTCAGAGAAAAACGAATCGGGATAAGATCGGGATCATCGAGGAATTCATCCCATGCCACATCATCCTGTCTGCGTGCGAATGATTCGATTCGAGTCTGCAGCTTGAACCAGTCGGATATGAGTACATCGACCTCCTGCTTAATCTGCAGTGCAGGCATATCATCGACATCCTGTGCAGTCAGGCATTCCGCGAATGAAGAAACAAGCTCGATATCCGTCACAAGTCGCTGGTACTCCAAAATGGCTGACTTGCATTCATCGCGATTGGATGGTTCCAGTTTGTCGGGCAGTTGTGCGAACTGCTCATCGGCAGCCGCAAGATCCTTCTTTAGTTTCGCGCGAAAATCTGAGAGTTCCTTCGAGCCGGAACCTCCCGGAAATATCGAATCGAGGTCCCATCGCATATTGAAAGTGGCGGTCCCGGAAGTGTCAGAATTCATGGTTGTCTCCCTGGTCAATTCACAAAATGACAATTTCATGAGTATATAACATACGGAGCACAGCAATTCAAGCCGTTACTTCTTTTCACGCGATCAAGGTCATTTTTTGCACAGGTTTGCGAGATATGCTAAGCGAGTATCGTCTCATTCCGATACACTAACCAGTGTTCAAACCGTCCTGACACGGTATCGAGACTTCGGATCAGCGCACACAAGGGAAGGAACCGGCTATGGGTATTCAGCGCTTATTGTTTGCTGACAGTAAGATCGAGAATTCAAAAGATATTGAAGAGGCATTTGCAGCATCCGGAAATGAATGGCAGGTTACTTTTGCTGCCACGGCTGCACAAGCTCTCTCCGAACTAAAAGAAAACACCTATAATGCAATTGTAAGCGAACTGAGTCTGCCGGACATGAACGCAAAGGAATTCATGGAACAGGCATCTGCAGTTTCTCCCGGCTCCGTCCGTTTTATGCTGTCAGGTGGCGATAACAAAGAACTTGGTTTCAAGTTATCCGGACTTGTTCATCAATTCGTACCTAAGGCGTGTAAACCTGAAATGCTG
>JAJRZO010000059.1 GCA_024275215.1 Candidatus Zixiibacteriota bacterium
ACTCCACCTGATGATATACGCTGGAAAAATCCGAGTTTTCTTTCTCCTGTATCGCCTAACCAGACGACAATGCTGTTCTCATTGTTATCGATGGCAACTCCGGGAGAACTGGATGATAAAATCAACGGGTTGTTGTTGATTTTGAGATTTGTTCCATACAGCGTTCCGTTTGATGCTATCTGCTGAACATATATATCGCTGCCGCCGTTCCTACGGTCCTCCCATACCACTATCGATTTGCCTGTGATCGACTGAGCGATGTCGGGATTCGTCTTGTATGCCGATGATGTGTCATCATTGAGAATAAATTCGTCACCGAGCGGCGAACCAGAAGAATTGTATATTCGCGCGAAGATATTTATGCCCGCTAATCCAACAGATGATCGCGCATCCTCCCATGCGATGACAAACTGACCATCATCCGATGACCCGACAACAGCATGAGACTGTAATGCCGCGCCAATGTCCTGATTGACTTTTTGATTCGATCCGATAAGACTGTCGCTGCTGTTTGCTAGCTGAAAATAAATATCGCCAAAGTCATTCCTGCCATCCTGCCACACTGTTACGAAACCGCTCTCCCCAAGTAGTGCAATATCCGGATTCACCTGCTGCGCGCCGGTCATGGTTGACGGCACAACTACATTGGAATCCATAACGCTACCTGAATCGCTCAAACGCTGAAAATATGTATCCATCTCCCCGCTTCTCAGGTCAGTCCACGTAACAACCGGCAGGTTGTCATAACTGATGTCTACATGCGGATAATATCGATCATTGAAAACGCCCGGGGTTGAAATCGTAATGTTCATCCCGTCACGATCTCCATGATTGTCAAAGCGTGTTCCGAGTATTTCCGCACGTTCACCGTAACTTGCCCATGTCACCAGAATCGATCCATCAGGTGCTGCCATACTTGAAACATCCCAACAGACATAGTCAGAATTGTCACTGAGTCGGAGATTCGATCCACTTTTGTTTCCACTATAATCAACCTTCTGCGAGTATACTGCCTGTGCGTCATCTCGTGTGTCAATCCAGCTTGCTACATATCCGGCACCAACGAGATGCGCGACGGATACCTGAAACTGGTCATCCCCGCCGTGCGCCGGATCAGGCAAAGAAACAAGCCCTGAAATCTCCGAACCGCTCAATGTGTATGTTCTCATCACTACACTTGAACCTATGGATGTTATCTCTTCCCATCCGACTGCATATCCCGATGTTCCCCCTGCCGCTATGCTCGGCGACCAGAAACCGGCATTCGCAGCCGACACATTGAGCTGGACATTGCTTCCGACAGGAACAAATGCCATCGAGTAAAGCTGAGCGTAGATATTGTTACTGATGCGACTGTCCTCCCAGACAATCACAAACCCGCTATTGCTGAGCCACGCGACATCAGGAAGATTGCAGACATTCTCGATAACATTATCATTGACAATGAATGGCTGGGTCAGTTCTGCGAGATTTGCATCGAATACCTGACCGCGGACATTGCCATCTGAATCGATCCAGGAAACTACCAATAATCCTGAAGAGGAAATATCGCATGATGGCATGCGCTGGTCTCCGCTGTTGTTATCGTAGATCAGCCGAACATTGCCGCCGGTTGCATTATTCTCAGGATCATATAGCTGAGCATATATATCGTAATCTCCGTTTCGGTCGTCCTCCCACAATATTACAAAGTTTCCATCCGGAAAAATCGCAACATCTGCATATCGCTGGTTGAATCTTTCCGGGTCAGAATCGTAATTGAGCTTCGTATCGGCAAAGGCTGGTGAGTTAAAATCCGAAGAGACTTGAGATGCCTCATCAAACATATAACGCTGAATCACAGCCGGATCAACTATGCGGCTCGCTCTGCGGACTTTGTAGTCTTCCAGACTATTGGCTGCACTGATCCCTGTACCGAGCATAATGAATAGAGTAACAGCAATTATACGGACAATGGAAATCCTCATAAGCACCCCGATTTATAATAAGTCGTAATGCGTACTTGCAAACTATATGCCACAATGAACATCAGTTTCACTGTATGCGGTGGCGGATGGAAAACACCGAAGCGATCCCGCCACAAATCAGATGTTTGTGTGTGCTGTGCAAAAAACGGACTTCAAATCCTTTATAATTTGCGGTTTATTATCTTTTCATGCCCAATCTGACATCATTCCTGCTGAGTTATCCTAACTGTTTGCAACACAACAGAGAAAACTCGATAAGTATCTGATGTCGAATGCAACATCAACATGAGACTCACGTATCTACTCCTGGAGCAAGCTGCAGGAATTTGCACATTGAGTAAAGATGAGCAAAACCTGATCGCACCATGACACGCACAAACCACAACAAGAGCAGTTTCATTTCAGGAGGGAGATGTAATGAGGTTTCACAGGGCTTTTTCTCTGGCTGCAATTCTATCGCTGCTTGTTTCCTACGCCGATTTGTTTGGCGATGAAGTTTCTGCTAATTCAGCAACCACACCGGAAATAACCGCCACCCGAATCATTTCGGAAGCCCCTCATATCGATGGCGATCTGGATGAACCATTCTGGAAAAACCATAAGTTCGACTGTGCAAGAGATTTTCGTCAGATGGAACCCGATGAGGGCGATGCTGCGACCGAATCGACTGTTGTCGCTGTTGCATACGATGATGAAGCGCTGTATGTGGCTTTCTGGTGCTATGACTCAGAGCCGGACAAGATCGTGCAGCAGCTTGTCAGGCGCGACAGGTGGACAGATTCCGATCTTGTGACTGTTCGTATTGATCCATATTTTGATCATCAAACAGGCTACAGGTTCGATATCAATTCCGCTGGGGTGCTTGTCGATTTCAGGCTCTTTAACGACACGAATTCAGATCGATCATGGGACGGCGTCTGGAATGCCGCCGCAAAAATACAACCATGGGGATGGAGTGCGGAGTACAAAATCCCGTTCAGTTGCATTCGATTCTCAAAGGGCGATGATCAGACCTGGGGACTTAATGTTACTCGATACATTCCCCGCAAACAGGAATCCTCATGGTGGGCATTTTCACCATCGACTGAAGGTGGTGTGGTCTCCATGTTTGGCCGCATGCACGGACTCACAGGCATCAAACCGACTCGACACTTTGAGATCCTGCCATACGCCGTATCATCTCTGAATACCGAGCCAAAGCATCTCGGCAATTCCGATGGCAAAGATTTTTTTGAAAACACCGGGGTCGATTTGAAGTATGGCATTTCATCCGATCTTGTTCTCGACGCCACGATCAATCCTGATTTCGGTCAGGTCGAACTCGATGAGCCTGTGCTGAATTTGTCGAGTTTCGAAACATTCTATGAAGAAAAACGCCCGTTTTTTCTCGAAGGCGCTGACTTGTTCAAGACTTCTTTCAGGCTTTTCTATTCGAGAAGAATAGGTCGCTCTCCCCGCTTCCGTCCAAATGACTATGACTATTTCACTGACAGTCCAAACGCAACCACGATCCTTGGTGCGGGAAAACTTACCGGTAAACTCAACGAGAAAACAACTCTCGCAGTATTGAGCGCTTTCACTCAGAAAGAAACAGCAAAATACATTGATGTTGATGGACAACCGCGTAATGCGGTAGTAGAGCCAATGGCGAGCTACAGCGTTTTCAGGATTCAGCGCAATATTCTCAGAAGTTCCAACATCGGAATCATCGGCACACTCGCCGGTCAGAATAAGAGACACCCTGAAATTACGGGCGGAGTTGACTGGAGATTATACACCGGCAACGGAGTCTGGGGAACGAGTGGTCAGGTTGTTGCAAGTAAGGTTGATCCGGAAAAGACGGGTTTCGGTCTCGATGTCGCCCTAATGAAAACTGCGGGGAAGCATATTAGAGGTTCATGTGGTATCAATATAAAAGACCCGTATTTAGACCTTAATGGAATTGGTTTCCTGCGACGAAACTCTGAGCGTGAAATGTGGATATGGACACAGTATCGGACTCAGGAAGACTTTTTTATCATTCGTAACACGTGGACGAATTTCAACTCATGGTCGTCGTGGAATTATGAAGGTGATCGGACAGGTCTCGGATGGAATATCAATACGAACTTCCAATTCCTGAACGGATGGTCTCTCGCCGGCGGTTACAATCAGAACAAACCATCCTGGGATGATTACGAAACGCGCGGCAATGGCTCGTGGAGAAAACCGTCAGGGTGGTCGTGGTGGTCATCGTTTAATACAGACAGCCGAAGACCAGTGTGGTTGAATATCAATCCCGGCAACGGCGACAACCGTTACGGCAGTTGGTGGGCAAACTACATTGGGATAGGTATACGCCCTCAGCCAAACATCGAATTAAACATAGGCGCCAACTACATGCGTGGATCCGGACAGACAATCTGGATCGCAAATATGACAGATACAATCAGCGGTGATGTTGTTCCGATATTTGCAGATCTCGATCAGAATGAGATCACTCCGAGAATTACGGCAAACATAAACCTTACTCGCGATCTATCGTTTCAGCTCTCCGGCCAAATGCTGATTACAGCTCTTGATTACAAGAATCACAGAGGCTATGAAGGAAATGAGGATTACTTCACACTCAGGGATGATCATTTTGCAAGAGATCTTTCGGATGAGAAACGTAATAAATGGGGTGACGGCAACTATCGCGCATTTAACTCGACAATGGTTCTCAGGTGGGAATATCGACCCGGTTCAACGCTCTATATCGTATGGACTCAGGCGCGAAGCGCGTTCGCAGCACCGAACAATCTCGAATTCGGTCGTGATCTGAGAGGGGTTTTCAGCCGCGAGACCCCGGCAGATAATGTTTTCCTGATCAAAGCGAGCTACTGGCTGAACATATAGAATCCATAGAAAAACAGAAGGGGATCAGATGATCCCCTTCTCTTGCATCTATCCCCAATGACAGTACCTTCACACTTGCATTTGCCCGGTCATTTCCAATTCTCGTTTCGCCAGCTTCTCGAGCTGATCTTTGAGATCGATAATCTTCGCACTTTCATGATACTGAATCGTGTTGAATGACTCGACACTTTTCATTACACAGAGTACATTCGTTATACTTTCAACACCACGCTGGATCACCTCAATCGAATGTTTCAGAATCTCTCCTTTGCTGTCAGCGACTTCGCCCTTCTTAAGAGCAAGTTCGATCAACTGAGAACGGCCGAGAATCGTCGCGCACGCATTGTTGAAATAATGAGAGAAAGTCGCAACAACCGTGAACATGACATCAATTGCGATCTTGTCAACTCTGTCATCCGGAAGATCCTCTTCACGAGCTTCAAGTTTTCTGTA
>JAJRZO010000060.1 GCA_024275215.1 Candidatus Zixiibacteriota bacterium
AGTCACCTTGACCACAAATTCATAGTCGCCTTCAGCAATCGGTGTGAAACAAATCTTCCCAGTTTGCGGATCGAGAGAACCGGGGCCGCTAATAAGTTCAAGCGTAAGTACATCATCAGGATCGGGATCGTCTGCTGTAACATTGAAACAGATTTCGCTCAGATCGCAGACGAATAGCGATGTATCCGGTATAATAACAACAGGCGGAGAATTCAGGTTTATGTCGATCTGTATCGTATCCTGATCTCCCGCTCCGCATGAATCCTTCGCAGACACAACAAATATATAGCTGCCTGCGCCTGTCGGCGTGAAACAGACTTCGCCGGTGACTTCATCAATCTGTCCAGGACCATTATCAAGACTAAATGTGACAGGTTCACCATCAGGATCATCAGCCTGCGCGAAGAAACAAATCTCGCTCAGATTGCACAGATAATATGTTGTGTCGTCCGGCAATTGTATTGTCGGCAGAGCATTCAAATCAATGGTAACTCGAGATGTATCGACATCAGACAAGCCACAGAAATCATCCCACAATTGAATTTCGATTTCGTATGTTCCTTCGGTGTCAGCCCAAATGCAGACCTCCCCTGTCGCAGGATCGTACGTGGCGGGTGGAGTCACATTGACAGTGATCTCGCTATCACCCGGATTATCAATTTGCAATGGGAAACATATTTCAGCAGGTTCGCACAGGGATGTGTCAACATCCGGCGCGGAGATTATCGATGGCGACTGCGCGATTACTACAGTGATGTCAACTGTATCGAGCGGGCACCAGTATGGACACATCGGATCGCTACTGCATTCTCCGCTCCTGCTCAGACAACAATCATCACTTGCACGAATGATAAAGCGATAGTCAGCCGAATCTTCCGGTCCCGGCAGGAAACAGACTTCACCCGTAAGAGGATCGATCGTTCCGTGACCCTCAACAAGTTCGAACAGAATATCGTCGCCATCCTCATCGGAAGCATCAACAGTGAAACAGATGCTGTCAGTCGAACAGACAAGTGTGTCGAAATCAGGAGGCGCGGTTATCACAGGCGGCATATTTATTTGATAGTCTATTGTAAACGTATCGATTGCTGTATTGCCAAGATTGTCCTCAACGCGGAATACAAACTGATACAACATGTCATACGGAGCGGGATTGAAACAATGATGAATCGTAGCGGAATCGACAACAGCAACAGGCTGGAAATCTCCATCTCCTTCAAGCATAGTCACTTCAAGCGAGTCTCCTGAGCAGCCGTTATCAGACACAAAAATATCGAAACAAACTTCCCCTGCTGCGCAAACATTGAACGCCATATCATCAGGCACCTGTATTATCGGGCCATCACAACCGGTACGAAGTAATACTATCAGATCATTGAAATCCTGATCTCCACCATTCTTAAGGTCTTCAAAACAGACAAGATACTCGTTTTCATTCTGACCTGTAGAAAACACTTTTGTGTGGTCATACAGATCTCTGTTGAATGTCGGCTCAGTATACCATGTATAGCCGCCACTGATACCGGGCTGGAAATACAGCCCGACACTCGATCCTCCAGAAACAGAGAATATGATTGAATCATTTACTTCATTTGCAGGATCAAAAAGCAGCGTCTTCTGAGTCGAATCCGGCGAAACATAGAAACCTGCCAGAGACGATCCGAACGAAGATGATAGCTTCTGAAGCAGTATAGCTACATTCCCATCGCCGGAAGCGGGAATCTCAGTGAGACCGAGTTCATCGGTCGCAACATTTATGCTGTAACCGAGACTGTCGAAAATTTCCTGCAGCGACGGCTCCCCGTAAGCTGTTGAAAGAAGCGAATCGAGCAGAGCCTGATCGCCCCCGCCGGCAATCGCCACAGATCCTGCCGCAATGAAAAGAAACAGGAACAACAGCGTAAATACAATATGCTTAAAAATGGTATCAGACATTATCATGTCTCCTTGTATACAGCCCACCTATCAAAAATCTACAGCATTGATCTTTGTTGCCATCTTATCTATCATATATAATAAGTGTGAATTCATAAAAATTATGCCACCCAAGCGAATAGTATTCTGAATTGATTTCAAGCACTCAATAAAAGCGAGTACAACAAAGTATAGACGACAATGGTACCGTATATAGATTCCAACCTGATCTACAGGCTGGAACTCTCACCGTGCACAATATACCTGAAGCAAAAGAATTGTCAAGCCGTTTTTGGCCTGCAACACCCTTCTAACATGTTGAATTTTTACACACTTACGAGGATCAACCTCACCCTGAACTATAGGGAGTTTTTGCGCAAAATATGCACACTTCGAACCGAGAAAATAAGGGGGGCAACGGAGCAGCACACCTTAACCTATCACTTCATGCGCCCAAGTCAACCCGTTTTATTTCTTATGGTTACAGTCGGCGCACAATCCACATGCTCGATCATCTCAAATAACCTGTCACGATAAGCCGGATTGTATTTCGCCTTGGTTACGAAGCTGTTGAAGCCTTGCGCATTGTAACTAAATACCTGATCTATCATTTCGGTCTCAACAAGGAAATCAACGAATCTCTTCTTCTCCTCTGCTTTCCCCTCTGTAAGCTTCGCAAACCTGGGACGGTACTGTGACCAGAATCTGATATTGACATTTTTATTTGTGCCGGACAAAACAGTCAAGCCATTGAGCTTCGCATAATCTGCGAGTTGTTTCTTGATAGTCTGCTCCTCTTCCACAAGAGCAGCAAAATACTCCTTTATCTCTACAAGCCGATCAATCGCTTTTACGATTTCGTCATCGCGGAGTTCACCGGCCTGTTCATCCGCCTGCAACTGATGGATTTTTGCCGGACAGAATGACATGTACTCGCACCAGCTACAAAGACGAGTTTCTTTAGTCGGGAAATTATCATCAATACGTGCCTGCTCAATTTCTCGAATCAAACGAATTGTTTCATCAACGAGCTTGTCGAGATCGACATCAGCCCTTTCTGATGTACGCTTTTCCGGGATGGCGAGATAATGCCAGACCAGCTCGATTTTGTCACGATCAGGCCAGAGTTGTTTGACAGCGATCTGGTAAAGCGCAAGCTGGCGGTCCTCATCAAGATTAACCTGACTTTGAATCGTGCGAGCAGTCTTATAATCGTATATCACAAGGGTTCCATCAGGCTTCACCGCAAGCCTGTCTATTATTCCACGAATCCTGTATTTGCCATCGTCATCGAGATTGAACACTACATTGCGCTCAAGAGCCACTGTCCTGTCCTGATCGAATGGATGATACGCCTGATAGTAATCAGACAGCATCTTCCTTCCTCTGTCTCTGAAATGATCTTCATTTAGATCATCATCCCTGATGACAAGTTCAATCGGCTTCTGTTTCTCCCAACTGTCATCATAGAATTTAAGAAGTTCCTCCTCAGACCATATTTTTCCGTAAGTCACCAGTTCGTACAATCTCTCCAGCGCCTGATGAACAATCTTCCCAAGAAAGCTCTCGACAGAAACGCGGTCACCCGTGTCGAATCTTTCGACATACTTGAACTTGTACTTCCTCGGACATTGTTCAAATGTCGAAAGCCTTGAATGCGAATATGTCCCCATTACAACCTCCCTGATCTGATTATCGAAATTACCAGCCACATACCGAGCGCCGCCGCTGCAAGGAATCCGAGGACTCCCAGCAATGGCACACCATACACTGTCAGGCCGGTGTCACTCGTCATTATCCATGATGACCCGACGATCAGCGCGGCAATTATCATCGAGAATGACAGCCTGTTGGATGCTCGGTCGATCTCCGTCGAGAGAGAGTCGAGACCAAGATGCTTCATGACAAACGCAAGCTCGCCCTTCAGAAGACGGCGCGAAAGAAGCTTCATGTCACGCGGAGCTTCGGTCAGGAGATCATACAGCCCATCCATCATCGACATTGCGCTTGATGAGATACGCTTCGCATTGAATTTGCGAAGCGCCAGTTTCTTGACGAATGGCTCTGCTTCTTCTATCAGGTTGACATTCGGATCGAGCATTCTGGCAACTTCTTCGTAAGTACCCACAGCCTTCCCCAACATCATCAGGCTCGATGGTATCCTGATTCCGTATCGCGTGAAAACTCCCAACGCATCCTCGAAGATCGCTCTCATGTTCAACTGTTTCAGAGGTGTTTTGTGATAGAGATGAAGGAATTCGGTGAATTCCCCTTCCAAAGCTACGGCATCAACGGTATCATCGAGTAAATCGTAGGAAGCAAGAACCTTGACTGCGGCTCGTCCATCCATGCGATTTGATGCAAGAAGCATCTCAGCAAGCAAATCAATCGCGGTTTCGGACAATGTCCCGACCTGTCCGAAATCGACAGGTGCCCATCGATTCTCAGGTACGATAAATAAATTGCCCGGGTGCGGATCGGCGTGGAAGAAACGATCCTCGAAAATCATCTTGAATACGATTCGCGCACCGCGTTTTGCCAGCAGGGTCAGGTCGTATCCCGATTCGCGTAATTCATCGAGCCGTGAAACTTTGATTCCATGCACGATGCTTGTTGTCAAAACGCGCGAAGCGCAGTAATCCCAGTTGACTTCAGGTATGCAGATTTCGGGATCACCCTCGAAGTTTCGCCTGAATATCTCTATGTTTCTGGCCTCGAAATAAAGATCGACCTCTCTCCTGACAGCGCGCGCAAGTTCTGCCGCCTGCTCTACGGGCTTGTAACGCTTGCTTTCCGGCACATGTTTTTCGAGCAACGCCGCAACGTCTCTGAGAATCTCCATGTCGACCGCGATCATCTTGCGCACACCCGGTCGCAAGACTTTCACCGCGACTTTGTCTCCGGTAGTAGTTACAGCGAAGTGAACCTGTGCCAGCGATGCCGATGCGACGGGTTCCTCGGAGAATTCTTTGAACAACGAATCCAATGGCTTCCCGAATTCTGACTCGATTGTATTTTTGATTGACTCGAAATCACATGGCGGGACCTCATCCTGGAGTTTGGACAACTCAATCGTGAGTTCCGCAGGGATGAGAAATGGACGGTTTGACAGCACCTGTCCGAGCTTAATAAACGACGGTCCGAGTTCCTCCATCGCCAGTCGTATCCGTGCCGCGTATGATAGTCCCTCGATTCGTGAGGAATCCCGCCTCATGGCCCACCGCCCTATGCGCAAAAGCGGCTGAATTTTCATACGACCGACAAGGTCACCGAAACCGTGTCGGATCAGCACTGTTACGATCTGTTTATAGCGACCGTAATGCTTAAAGCGAGACCCTAATCTTATCAAACCACTGCTCCACGTCCTGG
>JAJRZO010000061.1 GCA_024275215.1 Candidatus Zixiibacteriota bacterium
ATTGATCACTTTACGAATTGCGGGTGATTGACCGATTATCGTTCCGAAATTGTATTTGTAATCGAGGACTTCGCGGAGATATTTGACTTCAGCTACAAGTTTTTTTCGTTCGATAGCCTTGTCCACTACAACGAGCAGTTCGTCACTGTTGAATGGTTTGGTGACATACTCGAATGCCTCGGCACGCATTGCCTCGACAGCGTTTTCAATAGATCCGAACGCAGTAAGGAATATCACTTCAACTTCGGGTGAGTTAGCCTTGATTCGTTTCAGGAGATCCAGCCCGGACATTTCTTCCATCCTGAAATCAGTAACCACGACATCAAAGTTGTCTTTGCTCAGAAACTCCAGTGCCTCTCTCCCGCTTCTTGCCTGAGTAACTTCGCATCCATGCCTTGTCAGTAACAACAGCATAGTGTGAAGCATTGCATCGTCATCATCAACAACGAGGATCTTCGCCATGATTTATTACACCTTTCAATCCTGTACTTATTATCTTTTTCAATCACATAATGGCAATGTCAGTCTCATAACTGCGCCGTTCCGGATTTCACCAAATGACAGCCTGCCATTGTGGGCATTAACAACTCCCATCACTTCATGCAGCCCAGACCGGAACCACCATCCCTGGTGGTGTCAAAGGGTAACACAACCTTCCTTAGTCTCTCCGGCCTGATGCTATCGCAGAAGTATTCCATCTCAATCCGAGCCGCCGACTCCATTCGCGAACATCCGACAACTACAGCGCAGGATTGCCCGGAAATCGACCGTACTTTTCCAATCAAAAACGTCAATGCTCGCGCCATTATGTATGGGTCAAGCATGACATTTATCTGTCCCGTCATGCGTTCGGCTATACTGACAGACCCGGTTGTGTCAGATTCCACGAGCTTTCTGATAAACTCAACGAGATCGACTTTTTCCAGATGTACATCTGGTTCGTGAATCAATTCCACATAATTCTTCAGGATCGTTTCTGCTCTTTGAGCTTCAGACTCGATCAGACCAAGCAGACCACGGTTTTCCTGTGAGAGCTTGTCTCTCTCGGATGATGCAACGAGATCAACTGCCGCGATTATCGCTCCGAGTGGATTCCTCAGAGAGTGCGTCAGTTCTGTAGCGATTTCGCTGGCGCTGAATTTTTTCATCGTATAGTGATTTTTATCTTCTTCAATGTGAGATTGGGAAGTCTGGAATCGGGCATTCTCCGGCTCTGGATCATAATGGAGAGATTCAAAGTTTGTCGCAACCGAGCCGATTTCCTTAAGGATGGTCTGCCAGACAGAATCTGTACCTGTCTTGACAGAAAGACGAAGTTCTACTCGAAGTTCAGTCCCATCAAGTGAAAATACAGGAATATCAAGTTGGGCGAGCGAGCAGGAAGTCTCAGAGAATTCCGAGAAATACGGGACTTCTACCGCCGATGCGTCATGCTCTGTTTCATTTAGAATATGTTCGGCGCTATCATCGACAACTGCGCAGTTCAACACAGAGCATCTCTGTGAACAGGAAAAGAGTGATTCAATCGAGGACTGGAGTTCATCCTCCGGTATTTCCGAGCAATACCATCTGAGTGTTTCAATCAGAGTCGTTCGGAAACGTCCATCACGATCCTTGTTGTCTATAATAGTAGTCCGATTTCGTACAGAGACAGAATTGTTCATGTTCCCCCTCCAGGGACAAATCCGTTCAGGTTTGGAACTATTGTGTGTATCGGAAACAGCCGTAATATCTTAACAGTTTATGACACAGATATTTCGGGTGATGCTATGGGATGAAATGGAAGAGCCGGCGGTGAACGCCGGCTCTGATTTTTGCTATTTGCCTGTAAACTTAGGAGTCCGTTTCTCGAGGAATGCAGTGGTGCCTTCGTTCTTGTCATCGGTCGAAAAGATAGATGAAAACTCTGCCGTTTCTATGGCAATGCCAGCAGCCAGGGATCCTTCAAGACCTTGTCTGACACAACGTTTTATCGACATTATCGCAAGAGGAGGCATGGAAAGAATCTTTCCGGCCAGCTTTCTGGCAGCATCCATAAGATCGGCTGGTGAAAAGACACTTTCCACCAGACCAAGTCTAAGAGCTTCATCGGCTTTCACCATGTTGCCAGTCAGAAGAAGTTCGAGCGCTCGGCCTTCACCAATCAGTCGCGGTAATCTTTGAGTGCCGCCATAGCCGGGAATGATGCCAAGCGTAATCTCGGGCTGTCCCAGTCTGGCACTATCCGAAGCATAGCGAATATCACACGCCATCGCCAGTTCACAACCACCGCCCAAAGCGAAACCATTGATTGCGGCTATTGAAATCAGATTGGATGTCTCAATCTGGGTTAACAACTCGTGACCTTTTTCGGATATTCGCTTTGCGCCGACCGAATCAGCCTGCTGGAGTTCTCTTATGTCAGCTCCGGCAACGAATGCTTTCTCTCCATCGCCGGTAATAATAACGACACGCGTCGTTTCATCCTGCTCCAGTTCGGTGAAAGCCTGTCCCAGTTCGGTAATCATCTCATCGTTGAGTGCATTGAGGGCTTTCGGTCGAGTAACCGATATTGTTGCCAGCCCCCCTTCAATTTCTACTTTGACAGTATTGTAACCCACTCGGGCTCCTTTCTATAGATATCATTTATCACATGTTTTTCGCCTTGCATATCCATTGAACAAACGCCGCTCCGGCGATCTTGGAGCGGAATCGAGAGACACTATAGCAGAGACAGAATAATTTGTCAAGCAGTCCACGTTACACTTGTTACCGAATTTCGCTGGGTAATGATCCATTATCTGAAATCAGTTTTTGGCTTGCGAAGCAGCATGCTATTCGCATTTTAGTTACAACATGTTTAGTCTCACGAAAACGGTTGCAATACCTGCTCTCATTATCGTTGCAGCATACTGTCTCAACATATCCTGTTCAGGTGAACGGCATATAATAAGAGACCGTCCCAGAGACAACCAGGTGTGGAATTATCCTGACAACTTTGAGCCATCACACATTACGGTTGATGATGACGGCAATCGTTGGGGATTGTTTGTATCGCGGAGGTTCTCAGGCAAGCAGAACTTCTGGGCTGTACGATCTGTCGCTGGTGGCGAATGGAAAGATCCGATAATGCTTATGAATGCGTACTATTTTACCGAGTTGAAATTCGAAGTTTCAGACAGCCTTTTTCGTTTGGCATTCATTGGAATCGATGAGAATTATTTCTATGATTATGTTCGCTATCTTGATCTTGCGCCGGATTTTCCCGACACTGTAGTCATCGAGTTGAGAATTGATAACGTAACGAGAGACAGAGACGGGGACGGGCTTCCTGATTTGCTCGAGAAGGAGATGTTGCTGTCAAGCAGACTCCCTGACAGCGATCGTGACGGCAAGGCTGATAATGTCGACTTTTGTCCGCTCGGTATCCCCGTACAGTGGGACAACAGACTCGATATATACAAGTCAGCCCTGATTGATCTGATGAAACTCGATGACTTCAGTAATCTGATTCCTGAACAGGATACGGCGTGGACAAGATACTTCGGCACTTATTATATTCATGAACCGACGATTGCTTACGTGGCATTTCCCGATGAGCTTGAGCCGCCGGAGTTGACTGATCTGCCGATCGTACTGATTCAAACCAGATCGCCGCTCTATTTCGGAGGCAGACAACGCTATGGATCTTTCACGGGGGGAGTCATACCGCATCTTGTATTCTATAAACCGGAAATTGATTTTCTTGAGAAACACGCAACAATGGCGCTGGAGTTTGTTGAAAGAGTATACAGGCACGAATCGGCGACAATGCACTTTGAAAAAAACGGTGAACATTGGGTCGTGACTCAGGTAACAAAGGATGAATAATCATTCAGGGAGAGACTAATAATACTATGACTCGCAATGCTTTCAAATATTGCCCCATGTGCTGTACGGAATTGACAACCCGAAACGAGAACGGCGTTGCCCGGCCGACATGCCCGAAATGCGGGTTTGTACACTACAGGAATCCATCGCCGGCGGCAGGCGCGGTGATCTTTGACAACGGAAGGATACTCCTTGTCAGACGAGCGCATGAACCGTATGTAGGGAAATGGACTATCCCTGCAGGATTCATGGAGTGGACTGAATCGCCCGAGGAAACGACCGTGCGTGAAATTCTCGAAGAAACTAATCTCAAAATCGGGCTTGACGGGTTGTTCCATGTCTATTCAGGCGATGATGATCCGCGAACAAGAGCAGTTCTGATTCTCTATTTTGCGACATGTACCGGTGGCAGTCTGAGGGCGGGTGATGACGCTGCTGAAGCCAGATGGTTCTCTGAAAGTGACCTGCCAGCCGATGATGAAATCGCCTTTGAGTCACACCGACTTGCGCTTCGCAAATTGAGAACGGAGTATCCTGAGCGTTTCAAGACATGAAGCTCAAGAATCGACTTTTCATAGCGCTTCTCCTTCTGGCATTTCTTCCGGTGACGCTGATCTCACTGGTCACACTCGAGCTTACGTCCGAAAGCATCGACCGTCTCGCCTCTCCCGGTATCGCGAATGCGCTCGGAACGGCTGATTCCATTACATCATTGACAATCGAATCTGTCGAATCAATCTGTTACAAAAGCGCATCAGTGATCGCAAACATGCCTCGAATCGACAGCGTCCCGTTCAGCAAATTCGATTTTGTCATCATCACCGACAACGACACCACAACCTTTTCAGGCAGTATTCCTGATTCCGTTACCAAGACTAAGATTCTGGCGTTTCATCAGGACAGCAGCAGCGATCAAATCTTCGACAGAATCATGTCGGATGACAGGATAATCGTGGTTGGCAAGGCATCGGCATTCCGTGATGATCGGCATCGAACAATCACGGTCGGAACATATCTTGCAGGCGAGATTGCTCCCTTGTACGAACGACTCGGCAGGAACATCAGGAGTTTCGAGAGACTCGGACAACTGAGACGTCCCGGTAAGAATACGCTGAGAATACTCTGGTTTGCGTTTGTCCTGCTCTACCTGTTGTTGATTCTGCTCATTTCGAGAATTATCGCACGCAAACTGACATTGCCACTGGCGCGACTCGGCGATATGGCTGAGACAGTCGGACGCGGACAATGGGATATTCATCTCGAATACGATCGAGATGATGAAATCGGCGCGTTGACCTCCGGATTCAATCGGATGTCGCAGCAACTCGGTACAACTACGAAAAAACTGATCGAAGCTGAAAAAACGGCAGCATGGCAGCAGACTGCTCGCGTGATAGCTCATGGCCTGAAAAACATGCTTGCTCCGATAAGACTTGCTGTTGCACGACTTCCGGAATCACCTGACATGTCTGTATCACCGATGACCACGATAAATGCCGAACTGGATCGTCTCGAAAAAGCAGCAGGAGATTTTTCTCTGTATGGCAGACCGGTAACACCGAACCCTTCGATGATCGATCCAAACGTGGTTGTGGAACAGGCGGTATCGGTGATTGATTCGTATGAAGTCAACCCAAAGCTCGATCTGGGCAGCAATCTTCCTCGTATCAAATGTGATGGTGCACTGCTCAGAGATGCTTTGATTAACCTTGTTAAGAACGCGTGCGAGGCTGTCAACAAAGACGGCTCTGTGACAATCACAACTCGGAATTTCAACCACCATATCGAGATTATTGTCACGGACACCGGCCCCGGCATCGATGCTGCAATACTCGACCGAGTATTTGAACCGTATGTCACAACGAAATCATTCGGAACCGGATTGGGGCTTGCAATCGTAAGAAAAATAGTGGAATCATCGGGAGGTCGGATAGATATGAAAACCGGCGAGAACGGGACAACTTTCATACTCAGGTTCGAGGCAGCACGTGAATAACAAGCCTTGCGACATTTTCGTTGTCGATGATGATCGCTATCTTAGAGATGAACTTGTCATCCTGCTTGAAAAAGCTGATTACACCGTTTCGGCTCATGAATCGATTTCATCATGCAGGAATGAACTCGCGCAACGCACACCCCTGTTGATACTTCTCGATATTCAGTTGCCTGACGGCAATGGTGTCGAATTTTTAAAAGAGATCAGGAATATGGAGCATTATCCTGAGATTGTGATGATTTCCGGCGCAGCATCTCTTCAGGAGGCTGCCGATTCTGTCAAACTTGGTGCCGCTGATTTCCTCGAAAAACCATTCGAACCACAACGACTACTTTCAATAGTCAGAAATTGTGTCGAAATTGCCCGACTGAAACAGGCAAACGCAAGACACATACAGGATAAACTGTCAGAATTCGAGATTGTCGGGGAATCTTCCGTGACCCGCGAAATAATCGAGCAGATTAAACAAATTGCCAATATCGATGCTCGCGTCCTGATAACGGGAGAGAGTGGCACTGGGAAGGAACTTGTAGCCGGTCAAATTCACTTTCGCAGCAGGCGCGCTCTGGGACCGTTCGTGAAAATAAACTGCTCGGCGATGCCGCATGACTTAATCGAAAGCGAACTCTTTGGACATGAGAAAGGCGCATTCACTGGTGCGATCGGAAAGCGACAGGGCAAATTCGCAGCCGCTGATGGTGGTTCGCTGCTTCTCGATGAAATCGGAGATATGCCTGTTACTTCACAACCAAAACTTCTAAGAACTCTCGAAACCGGCGTGATCGAACCGATAGGAAGCGCAGATTCTATTTCAATCGACGTCCGATTGATCAGTTCGAGCAACAGGAACCTTGATGATCTCTTGAGACGCGGTGAATTCAGGTCCGATCTCCTGTACCGGATCAATACTATTCCGATTCATCTCTCCCCGCTCCGTGATCGACGTGAAGACATTCCCATTCTTGCAAATCATTTCCTGACACTTCTTGCATCACAGAATATCGAGACTGCGACTAAGTTTGATGATGGCGTTATGGAACTGCTGATAGCTCATGACTGGCCGGGCAATGTACGGGAATTGCGAAATGTTATCGAACGAGCATTCTATATGTCAACCGATGGCAAGATTACATCTGATCAGACCAGGACATTCCTCGACAACAAAGACGATACGATTGCTCCCGATGCCAATACAAACGAACATAACAGATTGACATCAGCAGTTGCGCAATTTGAAAGAAGCTATCTGAAATCTGAACTCAGAGAAGTTGATGGCAATGTCAGCCGACTGGCTAAAAAGTTACAGATGGATAGAGGGAATCTTTACAGAAAACTGAAAAAACTTGGGTTGCTGTAAACTTTACATCATCACTAAAGGATTCCGATGTCAATAATACAACATATTCGCGATTGCAACAGGCGAATTGAATCGCAACATACGAAAGTATAAGCAGTTATGAATTCAGGCATGAATCTTGATATAACTTCCGGCAGAGAAAACCATATAGCTGGAAGGGAAGTTACAGGATGAATATGAGCAGTATCAAATATGGGTTGGTAGTAGCAGCGTCGATTGCCGCAATAATTGTTCTCGCGTTGTTGATGACTGGCAAAGCAAAAGCGCAGGAGATTGCGTCTTCAGAAACATTTCAACTGACTATCGAACTCGACGACAAGCAGGGAAAGGTCGTTTTCGAAGATGGTGATTTAATAAAGCGAACAATGTTTCAGGTTGACGAGATCAGTACCGGCAGAGGTGTGCTGGCATTCGCGCCTGATTTCCAGATCAGAGGCGACGGTATTTTGATTGACAGCATGCTCTATCCAATCGAGAACCTTCGTGTTGAAGAAATATACCATGAAGATAAACTTATCAGTGTTGTCCTCAAACACCGCAAGCAAACAGCGGCAGCGAAACGAAGAAGGATAAAAAGAAATCGTGTCGCGGTCACGGGGAAGCTCGTCGTGAATCACGATGACTTTGTCAGAGGTGATGTCATTTGTTTCGGTGGAGATATTGAAGTTCGCGGTGAAGTGAATAGAAATGTTGTGGCGATTTTTGGTGATGTTTTCATTGTGGGAGACGGTATCGTACGTGGCAATGTCGCAGCTATCGACGGCAGAGTCAATATTCGCGGAGAGGCGTCGGTATACGGCGAGATCGCCGCTCACAGAGGAATGAAGAAAAGTAGCGGTGCCCGTGTCAGATTTGCTGACAAAGGGTGGGGAGAGCATGAATCCGACCTGATTGTATCTTACAATCGAGTTGATGGACTCTTGTTCGGAGGAAAAGGAGCGCTATTCGATCCGCTGTCATTACTGCCGAAGATCCATCTGAGTTTAGGCTATGCTTTTACATCTAAACGCCTGCACTATGAAGTCGGCGTCCGCCAGAAAGTATTTGAAAAATATTCTCTCACGGCAGGCGGGAGCTTTTTCAGACAAACATCGACCGACGATGACTGGCTTTCCCCCAGTGGGGAGAATTCGATTCTGGCAATTCTCGCCGCCGAAGATTACCGCGACTACTATGAGGAAGAAGGCGGCAAGACATTCCTGACATTCAACCCCGGATACTATAACGAATTCGGCGTAGGCTACAGATTTACGAAACTGAGATGGATGGATAGCCATCCACAGTTATGGTCGCTGTTTGGGTGGGACAAGGAATTCCGTCCGAATTTTTCATCGATTCCGGTTGACGAATTGTCCGATGCACGCGATCGGTTCGATTCAAAACTCGGCGAGCTGAGCGTATGGTATACGCTCGACACGCGCGATAACGATGAAGAACCGTATGTCGGATGGTGGGCGCATGCGGAATATCTGACCGCCGGCGACAGGTTGAAGGGTGACATATCCTATGATAGATTCACTGCGGAAGTCAGGCGTTATCAGCCTGTTACAGATCGCCAGAATATAAATGTCAGGGCTAAGTACGGAATCGCCGGAAGAGATGTTCCGATTTTCAGACAATTCTATCTCGGTGGCATGAGGACAGTTCGAGGACTCGATCATAAGAGCCTGACCGGCGAGCAGATGATCCTCGGCAATCTTGAGTATATCATCAGATTCCCGAATGTTTCTTTCGAAACCTCGCTCCTTTTTGATGTCGGCAAAGTTGTATCAAGGAATGACAACATATTTTCTGACGGAGATTTTCATTCATCAGCAGGGATACGGCTTGGGTTTGAGGATGGTTTCAGCGTTGAAGTCGCCAAGTCGCTTGATGTCTCCGATGAGCCGGTAAAGCTTTGGGTACTCTTTCAACAGTCATTTTGAGCAGGATCGGTGTGGGAATTGCGATCCTGGTGCTGCAAATTGCGGTATTCTCGACCGCAACCGGACAAAGTAATCCCAGGGTCACCCCCCTGATTTATAGCGACAGCCTCGCGGTCGCGGTTGACTGCGAAGGGCTTTTCAATGACATCAGAATAGAAGAGCTTCACGATGGCTATCCGCTTTCGTTCGAGCTAAAACTTACGCTCAGAAAAAAAGTTCCGATCTGGTCAGATCCGAAAATCGAGGTTCTCAAATCGCGATTCAGAGTGACATTCAGACGATGGGATTCTCGATACGATCTCGAATTGATCGATTTCAGCCGCTCGCATTTTTCCGCAGATTTCGAGACACTCGATGAGGTCATCTTTGAGCTTGAAGAGCGGCTTTTTGCCACCATAAAGCAGATTTCGCAACTTGACAGCACAAACCAGTACTACATCGAAATTGAAGTCAAGTACCGAAATCTGACATTTGATGACATAAAATCGACTGAGGAATGGCTTGCCGGTAACTACAACGGAACCGATTCTGACACAGTCGAATCCAGCAATTTGGGTGAGAATCTCGTGCGATTCCTGTGGAATATCGCAGGACCGGGCGCAGATTCTCGAAAATCGGCCACGAGAGTTTTCAAGCTGCAAGACCTGCGGATTTCCCAATAGTTCATATCCCTGTGACGGACGCGCCTGCCGTCTGTTAATTATATTCACAACATAAGGTTGCAGCAATTTAGCTCAATTTTCTACTCCCAGCTCCGATATATAAATAGTTGAAGGGACTTGGGCATTATTAACCCTAAGAACTCTTGAGGTGTACGAATGCCGTATAATGAGAAGGATTGGAACGGACAAGAATCTGCTCCCAAAGTCTTTATCCCGAAGCTGGAAAATCATAAGGAGACAATTGTGAAGACAGCAAAGGTTGAGCAACCAGACCCGCTCGCAGATCTTGAGTCGAGTTTCGGTATGATTACTCGGAAAAACCCTCGGCTGACCAGCAACACAGACAGGTCGGAAGCTCGCAGTGCGGATCTAAAAGCACTCCTGGAAATATCCAGTGCGGTGAACTCCACGCTTGTCCTTGATGACATTCTGAAGATAGTCATGGAAAAGGCAATCGAGTTGTTGCAGGCAGAACGAGGATTCCTGATGCTGCTCGATGAGAACGGTAAACTCAATATCAAGACAGCCCACAATATCCAGAAGGATAAGATGGCGGAAGATGAAGTCAAGTTGTCCACCTCGATCTCCAACAAGGTTGTCAGAACAGGCGAGCCGGTTTTTTCATCCGATGCGCAGGCTGACGAGCGTTTTGCCAAACAGGAAAGCATCCTCGAACTGCATTTGCGCTCAATCATGTGTGTTCCGCTAAAAGTCAAGGACAGGATTATAGGAGTAGCATATCTCGATAACAGTTCCAACACGAAGCTGTTTCTGCAAAGCGACCTTTATCTTTTTGAACTATTCGCAGAGCAGGCGGCCACAGCAATTGAAAATGCAAAGCTTTACGAGAGCCTTCTTGACCTGAAGCGATACAATGAGAATGTAGTAGATAAAACGCCGGTGGGAATCATCGCTACCGACAACGAACTCAAGGTGACATCTTTGAATTCGACTGCGGCGAAGATACTTAGCACATCAGGTGTTGAACCTGTAAAATACGATCCGCAATCATCGCCGGTGCCGTTTGTGTCTCTCTGGCCTGGAAAAAGCGCTGAACACTGGAACAAGATCGCCAGTGAAGTTCTCAAAACCGGCAAGACCTTTCAGGATAACAAGCACTACCTTCAGGTGGGAGAGGAGCAGAAGGTTCTCTCCATAAAGGTCAGCCCGCTTGATGAAGGCGCTGAGGAGAACAAGGGACTCATCGTAGTGATCGAGGATATCACCGACAAAGCACTTCTTGAGAACTATGTGATCATGTCGGAAAGAATGGTTGCAAGAGGAGAAATGGCTGCGGCTATCGGACATGAACTCAATAACTATCTGACAATCATCTCGAATAATGCGGAGCTCATGAAGCTCAATGTTCGTCGAAATATGCTCGACAAACTCGAAAAGAACACTACAGCAATAATCGACAGCATTGCCAAGATCAAGAGATTCACTGATGGGTTGATGGATTATTCCAAGCTTGAGGCGGATATTGTCGACTACCAGGTGAGTGAGCTTATTGAGGAATTACTTTTCTCGATGAAGCCTCAGAAAGAACTAAGACATGTCTCGATTGACATCGATATTCCGGCGAACCTGCCTTCGGTCGAGATGGATGTAGGACAAATGCACCAGGTTCTTCTCAATCTCATCAATAACGGTGTAGAGGCTGCTCAGGAAAAACAGGGTCAGGATACGAAGGTCAGGATACTGATTACGGCATCGTATGATCCGGAAACCGACCAGGTATCTATCGAAGTGACCGACAATGGACCAGGCATTAAGCCTAAAGACATCGAGAAGATATTCGAGCCGCGATTCACGACAAAAAAGAAAGGCCACGGGCTTGGCCTGTCGAATTGCAAGCGTATCATGAACAGTCATCACGGCAGTATAACGGCAATATCCGATGGCTCTGACGGTGCAACTTTCAGAATAACAATGCCTGTCAAGCAGCCGGTCGATGTGAAATAATAAAATGAATCAGCCCGGAATCGATCTTCCTGAGAGATATATACTTCTCGACTCCCTCGGACAGGGAGGGGGAGGGAGTGTATTCAGAGTCAGGGATCAATTCACAAACCGAGTTGTAGCCCTCAAGCTCTTTAATCCGGCCGGTGATGCACCAATCGACGAAGAAATGTTCCGCAACGAGTTCCTCCTCACGGTATCGATTAATCATCCGAATCTGATGGCAGCGTACGATTATGGCTATGATGCAGGCAACCATCCTTTCTTTACCGCAGAGCTTGTTGAGGGATCGCGGATCAGTTCTGAAATCGCGTTGCATAACAAAGAAACATTTCTTGATCTGCTTCGACAGATATGTACAGGACTCAGGCACCTGCATGTCTTCGGATATTCTCATAACGACCTGAAGCCTGAGAATATCCTTGTAGATTCGCGAAGTGGACAACCGACGGTGAAAATTCTCGACTTCGGACTCGCTCGGCGATACGATCCGACCAAAGCTGAGAAGATGTCAGGCACTGTCGAATACATGGCGCCGGAGATATTCAGATCTG
This sequence comes from Candidatus Zixiibacteriota bacterium, assembly GCA_024275215.1. GTDB lineage: Bacteria > Zixibacteria > MSB-5A5 > JAABVY01 > JAHJOQ01 > JAJRZO01. The sequence goes on from JAJRZO010000061.1 coordinate 12,306, forward strand.
AACCTCCGACATCGTCGAGTGACATCTATGCGCTCGGAGTGATCATCTATGAACTCATCACAGGCCACAAGCCGTTTGAGAGCGATGATCCTCTCGAAGTCATCTCAGGTCATATCGAGCATGAGCTTCCCCCTGTCGAATCACACGTTGATTTCTTCGATGAAAAGTGTATCCGGGTGTTGTCAACCATGCTCGCCAAATCTCCTTCCGAGCGACCGCAGAGTATCTCGGAAGTTTACAGATCGTTTGCGGAGGTGCTTGATTGCAAGGAACACCGAAACGGATGTGAACCGCTTATTCGAGCATTTGAGTCATCCATCGACCTGCTGATCTCTCGCTCTGATGAACTCAATGATATCGCGGACAACAGAGACAACGCAACATACGTTTCATGTACCGATCATGTCATAACGAACTCGACAGCAAAACTGCTGCGCGCACGGCTCCAGACAATGTTTGTCAATGTGCGAATCGATAAGAACGACCTGAGCCTGACGTCGGTCCACGCAAAAGAGACCATCGACATGGCAACTGTTGATTCCTCAGATGAATTCGATCCACGCGGTTTTTTCATCATAAACATTCAGAACTACGGGAAAGTCCCTGACGCTCTTAAGGATTCGACAATTCTCGATGGCGATAAACTGATCCCGGCAGCTCTTGAAACGATTCTCCAGACAAGCGAGGATTCAATCGGGTTCAGGGATGAAGTGGCAGATATGTGTGGGGGCGATTGCGTTCTTGCGAAAGCTGTCCTTTCACAACTATGGATTGACAATGTAATTCGTGATGACATTGTCGGCTTCAGGATCATGTCGGATCCTGCGAAAAGACTTCTTCAGAATATTAGCGGCATCGTCACACAGAATTTGCTATTCCTGAATGACGACGAGATGGCGGCAGTATCGGGACTCTCGCTGCTCACGCATGAATTCCCGGAAAAACTCGCGAGGACGATCCTGACTGAACTGCATTGTGATTCACCGGATATGATCGCCAATCTTGTTACCTATAGAATACTGATCGCGCATGGTTCAAATTACAGCTTCAGACATCCGGTAATTCAGAGAGTTCTGTGTGCCAGACTCGCGCCGGAGACTTTCAGGACATTGCATCTTGCGATAGCCCGGCATATCGAAAAAGATTCCAGTATCAATGAAACTAAACAAGCCGGCCTTGTTAGTTATCATTTGTTACTCGCTGGTGAATTGAAAGAATCCATTTCGTTTGCTGTCAAGTATCAGAAACTGTCAGCAGGTAAAGGCGATTTCGTCAAAGCAGAATCACTGCTTATGAGTCTGGAACAAGCATGTGCGCCCGAGAATGCGATAGACAGCGTTTCAAGAAGCGAACTTCTAATGGCGCTCGGCGATCTTTTCAAGTATCAGGGCAGATTTGACGAGGCTGAAGACAGATACATCCAAATCACTAAGCTTCCCGAAGTGGAGCCACTCCTTCTGGCTGAGACCTACAAGGATCTGGGGGGAGTCTACAAATCCCAGCTTGATTTCACATCCGGTCACAGGGTTCTTGAACAGGCGATCAGGATATACGAAGACCTTGGCGACCGTCTCGAAGTCTCTCACGCCCTAAATAACATGGGCAATATGTACTGGATCAATTCACAGTATGATTCTGCCCTTGAGAAATTTCAGCAGGCGCTTAAGATTCAGGAAGAGCTTAACGCCGTCAAGGACGTCGCCTCGACATTGTCGAATATCGGCTCGACATATTATATCAAAGGTGAATACGAGACGGCTATTGACTACTGCGAACGCTCTATTGAACTCAAGAAGAAAATCAATGATGAGCCTGAGATCGCCAGGACATACAACAACATGGCAGCTATCTATTTCCGAATGCAACAGGCTGGACGCTCGCTCAACTACCTGAACAGGGCAATGGCTATCAACAGAAAAATCGGTGCACTAAAGGAACTGATGGTCAACATTGAGAGCACGGTCGAAGTCTGCATGGGACTTGGCGAATTCAAGAGATCTGAAGAGCTTGCGGCAGAGGGACTCGCATTGGCACGTCGACTCGAAGACTCATCGCATGTCGGCATATTCAGCTACTGGCTCGGAATGCTTTACAAAGAACGAGGGCTGCTCGGTCAATCGCTGGAATATCTCGATGAATCCGAAGAGATCAGCAACAGCATTTCAGATAGAAATTTCTCTGCTGAAACGGAGTTAGCCCTTGCGGAGAATTATATCAAAATGTGCTCTTTCGACAGAGCGGATTCCTGTATCGAAAAAGCCCGGGAATTCATTTCACCTGTAGAACCAAGTCACGAACTAACGCGCCTGAAGGTGGTATGCGCTCGCAGGGATTTTATCTCCGGCAAAGACACTAATGAAATCCTCGCCAGGCTTGAGGTCGTCGAGAAAGAAGCCGAAGAGCACGATCACTATGTTGAATTGTGTGAGATTTTGCTTACACGCATTGATGTGACACTTGCGAAGGGCAACATAAATACAGAAGATCTCGAGAAACTCAGCAAAATAACCGAAGTGGATTTACATACCGTTTATCGCAGCTATCTCTATTTCTATCTCGGCGTATCAAGCATGTATGATTCACTTTTCAATGAGGCTCTAAGCTACTTCGAGCAAGCGCAGGTCATGGCGACAGCTTTTGAACAGAGGGAACTTCTCGCAAGAATCAATCTCTACGCCGGTAGAGTTTGTATTAAGCAATTGGAGTACGAGGATGCGTTCTTCAGATTGAAGCAGGCTGGTGAAATCGTAAAAGAAATAGTCAATGATATTGGTGAGACTGGGCTTGTCCAGTCATACATGAACAGTCCCGAAAAACTTGAACTGGTAGAGACTGTCAGACACCTTGCGGTGAAACTGGGATGATATGGCTAAAGGAAAGAGGCCGCATAAGGCGGCCTCTAATTCCGGTCATCATCACCTAAAGGGAATAGATTTACTGATCTCCCAGACTGATCCCCATAGGTGCGACTTTCTCTTCCAATTCTTCAATCATAAGATTGTAGGTCATGTCACACCTCCTATGTTGTTTCGGATGACCGATCACCCGCTTTCGCGGGGGTCTCAAATTGTGACATCTCCATCTCTGAAGATACGTTAGCTAACTGAACCCAAATTAACATAGAACCAGGTAATGTCAAGCAAAATCTTGGATTTCGGTGGGACAGATAATATCTGTCTTAGTGTGTAATAAGGTATCAGGTGTATCCTTCTTTATGGTATGTGTGACCGGACACTTGATAATGCTACGGGGCACGCCTGATACTCGAGATTACTGTTGACATTCGGAACTCTTTCCAGTAATTGATCTCTATCAACTTTGCGCGGGATTTAGAATGCGACGCATTATATTGATATGTCTGACACTGTCTTTGCTTGCTGGGAGTTACTGCCTTGCTCAAAATCAGCCTGTAATTGACACAGTCCTGTATCCCAATCTCGGTCCCTACGAAGCACGTGGAACAGTCGAACCAGTTAAACGCCACATTCCATTCTATCAACATGCCTGGAAAGTTATCGAGTATCCGATCGAAGGTACAGCGAGAATTCTGACTGCTCCGCTGATCCTGACGTCGAATCTCAAACATCGCGATTATCGCATCGGGCATCTGACGCAGATTTTCTACTTTGATAACAACAGAGGTTACATCTTTCCATCATTCACCGCACAATCCGACCGTGGAGTCGATGGCACGATAGCGTTGTATCATAACTCTTTTCTGTTACAGACAATCGGCGTCGGTGCGGAACTCGCGTATGGCGGGCGTACCGAGCATACATTCGGTTTCAGGATCGATGAAAGAAGTCTTGAGGAAAAGGGAGTCACATTTTCTCTAAAACTTCTATCTACACGCAGACCGGATCGATATTTCTACGGGATTGGAATCGAATCGTCTCAGGATAACAAGTCAGCCATAGTGCTGCGGATGTTCAGAGTTGATGCCAGATGGAACATTCGGGTATCATCCGATTTATCCGTCGAGCCGGGAATTCTATTCAGAAGCATAAAAGACAGTTACGACAAGCGGTATGAATTTGTTCAACCGGTGTCTGATGGACATTCGTTTGAGAATTACAGCCGTGATGCAGATCGATATTACAACGCTGGGCTGAGAGCAATCTATGACACTCGCCCTGCGGGTGGTTTATCCTACACGGGATCAGTGGCGAGTGCTTATCTGTACAGAGAGTTCAGCGAAGTCAGACCAAGTCGGGTTGGAGATGATTTCTGGTTGTATGGCGCAGTTGTTAAACGATACTTCGAGATTCCACAAGGTGGCAAGAGCTTTTCACTCTCGGTTAAAGTCGATGGCGTCAGAGTGGGATCGAACAAGAAAGCACCTTTCTGGGATTTACCGGCTATCGGCGGACGGGACCTGCTTCGC
>JAJRZO010000062.1 GCA_024275215.1 Candidatus Zixiibacteriota bacterium
AACGAAAAAGAGTCGTCAATCGCTCGTATTTCTAAGCAATTGCTTGCTCGATATGCACGCGAAGATGAGCCGCTGACTGTTCGTATCATCGATTCTGACCATGAAGAACCAATCGAACTGCCTGCTGGAGCCGTTACCTTACTCATGGACATATTGGGCGTAATGGCATCCGGTCAGGGAATTACATTGATCCCGGAAAATGCTGAATTGACTACCGTTCAAGCTGCCGATATCCTCAACGTTTCCCGTCCTTTTCTGATTAAACTACTTGAGGAAGGCAAAATCCCCTATCGAAAAGTCGGTAAGCATCGTCGAATCCGAGTGGAAGATGTGATGAGCTTTAAGAAAGCGATTGATCAGGAGCGCGAGTCCATTCTCGATCAACTGGTAGCCGATGCCCAGGAGCAAAATATGGGATATGAAGACTAATATGGGTGATTATACAGTGCTCCTTGATGCCAATGTCCTGTATCCAGCCCCGATCAGAGATATTATGCTTCAACTCGCAGTAGAAGACCTGTTTCGAGCGAAGTGGACAGCAGATATTCATCGTGAATGGATTGAAGCACTTCTTAGAAACGAGCCTCATCGCAAGCGTGCTGCATTAGAGCGAACACGGGATTTGATGGATAAGGCTACTCGTGATGCTCTCATCACAGGGTATGAACCACTCATTAGTTGCCTCGACCTACCAGACCCTGATGATCGCCATGTCCTGGCGGCGATTGTCGGACGCTACGATGTCATCGTCACACAGAATTTGCAGGATTTTCCTCAAAATGTATTGAAACCTTATGGTATCGAAGTCCAACATCCCGATGATTTTCTGGCAAACCATCTGAATCTTATGCCAGGGAAATTTTGCGTTGCAGTTCGCAAGGTGCGAGCACGTCTCAAGAATCCACCGTACTCCGTTGAAGATTATCTTGCGACCCTGACGCGACAGGGACTTGTTGTAACTGTCGCTGAGCTTGAGCAATATTCTCAACTGATTTGATAACGTATTTCGAGATCTATACGGGATGAAGTTCGGTTTTTCGTTGTGTCTCACGCAACTCCTGCGAAAGGTACTGTATCTCGCGCCGCAGTGCCGCAACCTGATTCTTATGTTCCCGTCGCAGCCGCTCATTCTCAATCACGAGTTGATGGTTTTCTTCCTTCAACTTATCAATATGGCTGACAGATTGGTTTTTATCTCTGACAGGCTGCAAGTTGTACTTCACATGATGGACTTCAATAAAGTTGATACCTCGCTTCGTCAGTGCTAAAGCCCGTGATTTTCCGTATGGTTTCACCACATAACCCAACTGCACTAATCGTTCTAGATTATAATTCACAACCGATGTGGACGAGATTTGGGTCGCCTGTCCAATCTCACGAATGGTTGGCACAAACCCTTTTTGGCTGATATGTTCGTAAATGAACTTGAGAATATTCGATTGACTGTAATGCACCCCAAATCTTGGACACATCAGTAAATGAAAGTATGATAGTCCAAGAAGAGGAGAAAATCATGGGAAAACATCGCAACTTTAGCCCTGATTTCAAGGTGCAGGTCGTATTGCAACTGATTTCAGG
>JAJRZO010000063.1 GCA_024275215.1 Candidatus Zixiibacteriota bacterium
AGATGGCGTCTCAAGATCAATATCGATCCTGAAATATTCGAGCAACTGGCTGACGCGCAGATTGACAAGTTCAGAAATTCCGGCATCGATCCGGTTGTCCGAAGGAGTGCGCGAGACGGTCAGCAACTCAGAAGAGCACTAATCAGCGCACCGCGTGAGGGTTTGATGATTGTCTCCGATAAGAAGGCGATGGCTCTCAGATCGGGATCGGTGTTTCGCCTGAAAGTAAACGCCGTCAATCGTACGCGATCCGGCAAAGCCTGCTATGATCTGTCATTTGCAGATCAATCGCTCGGCGTTTTCAGAAGCTATGAAACATCGATCAAAGCCGATGTTGGTGATACGCTCTTTGTCGAAGCGGAAGTTGACCGATATTCCAGTTCGTTGTCTCTCCGCAAAATCAAGATAATCGACAATCTGAAAAACTTCTTTCCACCTGACCTTGGGGTTATGTTGAGACGGGACAATGATCGGTCCATCGGAAGATTTCAGTTGTTCGATCTTGGGAATGGTGCACAAGTTTTCAATTTGGAATGTGATAATGAGATCAGTTGGATAGTATTCCCGAATTACTCCGAGAAACATCTTATGAATGGCAAGACACTGGTGGGATACAGAGTAGATGATCCTGAGATCACCAGCGCAAATCTATTCGATTCAGGAAATGCGAGGTTGATCGAAAGCTCGGAATCGGGGAGGCGTGTAGAGCTTAATGGCAGGAAATCCTCCGGCGAATATATCCTGAGAAGAGCGGTGGTTCAGGGCGAGAAGGTCGAACTGTTCTGCAGGCTGTCCTGATCGAAGTGAATGTACGAACGCATGAAGAGATGAGTCGATCCGAATGATCCTTCGGTGTAGAGTTTCACGAGACCTACGCCATCAGCATAGTATTCGTATGAAGTGCTGAATGGTTTGTCATCACCCGGAAGAGTGCGTTCACATTTAATGACGAAACTGTTGAATCTGCCGGAGGGTACAAGGATTTCTTCGCGTCTGTCGAATTCGCGGGATGTTTAAAATCCCCATGAGAGAAAGAGCATTGACTCGATGACCGCCTGACCATCCATGAACCGTGGCGGGGTGTACGATACCCAGCGATCATCCTTGAGAAAAGCAATCGGGAATAGCATCGGCAGTTCAGGGAACTCCATCAGGGAGTCAACACCATCGATCTTGTTGTAGTATCCGAGATTGATGATTGCATTGTCGGTGACTCTCAGGGCTGCAAACGGGATTGAATCGACAAACAGGTCAATCCGGCCTGATGAATCCGAATACAATCTTCCTGAGAAAGTGAAGATAGTTGTGTCGATTTCAATCCTTAGTGGAGGGTATGTCATCACTGAATCACAGCTGATATATTCGATGTCGAAATCCTGTTGCAATCCAAGAAGCGAGACTGTATTGTCGGTGATGAAATCCTCTCCAGTCGTGCCGGGTTTATCGCATGCGGCGATAGTCAGAACAAGTAGAATTGTGAACAAGAGTAATCTTCTCATGGTCAGGCTCCTGACTCAAAACAAAGCAGTAATTGTCTTGAAATGTCAACAAGAACAGATAAGACACACCAGCCATTAAAATAATAACAGATAGAATAGACTCCCGCTTTCGCGGGAGTGACAGGGTCGATTGTTTGAGTGCTCGCAGGGGCTGTGCACCTGCAGATATCGTGTTGAAACTGCATGCAATGCAATATGCTGAACACATGGCAGCACAGTTACTGTATGCACAATGGCGTTATCAAGCCAACAGGGCAGATACGGATGTCTCCTCTCATGTTGATACGTCATCCCTGTGGATGTCTACATCTCATTTTGACACGTCATCCCTGCGGAGGCAGGGATCCGGAAAAGTTGTTCGATGCAATGCAAATGAGCACTATCTGAAACCGGTTCCGGATTCCCGCCTTCGCGGGAATGACGCATCCTAACTTTCAAGTGCTCGCAGGGACTGTGCACCTGCAGATACTGTGTTGTAACTGTCTGCAATGCAATATACTAAATACACGGCAGCACAGCTACTGTGTGCACTTTACGAAGCAACTTAACTTTTTCAACACGCCTCTTCGCGGGAATGACGCATCCTAACTTTCATGTGCTCGCAGGGGCTGTGCCTCTGCAGATTCTATCTTGTAATTGTTTGCAATGTAATGTGCTGAACACACAGCCTCACAGATACTGTGTGCACTATGGCGTTATCAAGCCAACAGGGCAGATACGGATATCTACTCTCATGTTGATACGTCATCCCTGTGGATGTCTACCTCTCATTTTGACACGTCATCCCTGCGGAGGCAGGGATCCAGGAAAGTTGTTCGATGCAATGCAAATGAGCACTATCTGAAACCGGTTCTGGATTCCCGCCTTCGCGGGAATGACGCATCTTAACTTTCATGTGCTCGCAGGGGCTGTGCTCCTGCAGATACCGTGTTGTAACTGTCTGCAATGCAATATGCCGAACATACGGCAGCACAGCTAGTGTCAGGTTTCTTGCAGGCTTTGCCTGCCGCGGAACGCAGACCTGCTGAAATATGCGTGGCGAGCACGAACAGAGAGCAATGGCAATAATCAAACAGAAACAGGGGTGATCTCGGTTCGGGCGGACTTGCGAAAGAGACGCTCGACAGTTTGCGAGCGAAATGTGATCAGAAAGATAAGATCAGAATTCAATACGATGATAAGCGGAGAGAAACGAATGGATCATTGCGAACTGGTTGATGAATTAGGCGCATATCGAGAACTGCTTCAATCGGGTAAACTAACTGAAATTGATCTCGATGCTCTCGGAGCATGCCTGTCAGAAACATTGACGTTGCTTGGAGATTTGCGAGCGGATTCAGATGATGCTCGAATCCTGAAGGAAAATGTCAAACGCGAAATTACAAATATGAGCCTTGCCGCGGCTGCTCTGAAAGATGGCAGGCGGAATGTTGATCAATCAAAGCTGGTTGCAGAGTTGTCGAACCTGAATGCAAAACAGTTGTTGCAAGTGCGTTCCAGAGCGAAAGAGTTGCTCAGCGACTTGCAGCGTTCCGGCAGGATGCCGCTGAAAACATTCAACAAAAAACAGGATAATCAGACAATCGAGAATTACAGAATTGGTGTCGAGAGGGTTGTATGACCCGGAATGTGGGAGAATCCTCCCGTGTGAGTCTTGAAAGGAGAAATCAATGAGTGTTAGGAATCAGAATCTCGAAACAATCGCACCGGTTTTTGCGACATTCAACATCCACCAGACAGCGGGCGTGGATGATCTTACTGATACTAACATCGGTGAGGTTGTCAGACTGACTGACGACTATGAAGTCGGTCCATCATCGGATGGCGAGGCGATCATCGGCAAACTCGTCGCGCTGACTCTGACCGATGCTGATACAGGCAAACGCAATGCGACAGTCCAGATCGGCGGAGTGATGACGCTTCCGATTACAACGACATACCCGCAGATCGGCAACCGCGTTGTCTGCGGAGCAAACGGAGCTGTCAAACAGGCGCCTGCATTGACTGGTGACGATCCCGCAGGCGGCAATATCGCGCGCGGTACGGTACTTGCGGTCAACGGCACATCCACCTGCACGATCTATCTTCCATAACGAAAGGAGCAATCTGTGGATATTGGTGATTTTATTACAGGAAAAATACCGAGCGCGCTGGTCTCTATGGCCACAAAAGAACCGGATCGCAGCGGGGCGGTCGACCTGACACGGGCAAAGCAGGTCGAAATAGATCGAGACATGTATCTGGAAGCTCAGGCGCAGGGAATAAGTCTGACAGAGCTTCTGGAATCGGATCCATACGACCCGTCGACTCCCGGCTCGCCTCTCGATGCGTTCGAGCGACAACTCCTGCTGAAGGGAGTGCGCACCGGCGGGCGGCATCCCGCTACTGTCGAGCTATTCTTCAGAAATGCCGCGATGCTGCTGCCGGAGTTCATCATGCGAGAAATCAAACACGGCATGACACTCCGCAACGATTACAACCGACTGCCCGCATCATCGACTGATGTTGCGACAAATCGTTATACGCCGATTTATATCGACGCCTCGGCAACAGATGATAATATGTCGCTTCGTCCGGTCGGCGAGGGCGGAGACATTCCGCAAATAGTCGTGACCGAACAAAAGAATACGGTCGCAATACCTGACTATGGCGTCGCGCTGAAAGCGTCATATAAAGCACTCCGTCACAGGACAACCGCGCAGTTCAAGGTCATTCTGTGGTATATCGGTTTCAAGCTTCAGGCTGACAAAGTGTCGCTGGTGGCCGATGTGATCCAGAATGGCGACGGCAACAGTAACCCGGCGCAGGTGATCAACACGGATTCTTCCGGCACGATCGACTACGACGATCTTGTGAAATTCTATCTTGAATTCTTCCCGTATGAATTGAACACGATAGTCTGTCACAAGACGATGGTGCGGACTCTGCTGAATCTGGCGGAGTACAAAGACCCGCTGGTCGGACTGAAATTCCAGACTGACGGCGAACTGGTTTCTCCACTTGGCGCGAATATTGTCAGGTGCGACGACTGCCCACAGGACATCATTATCGGACTCGACAATCGTTTCGCAGTCGAAGAAGTCAGGAGTCAGCCGCTC
>JAJRZO010000064.1 GCA_024275215.1 Candidatus Zixiibacteriota bacterium
AAAGCCTGCCTTTACCGTCGGTAGCAGTCAGCCTGTCGCCGGTGCCAAGACGACAGACTTTCGTTATGTGTCTCGATTCTTCTGTGGAAAAAACTATCTTGATGCCGGAGATTTCTCCAGCGTCGAAATATGTGAACTCTGCCCGTTTGATATTCACATCCTGATCACGTAGCAAGCCCATTCATTCAGCGTCGTTATCTCGAAGTCGGTGCAATCTTTATCTTTGAAAAACGTATTCATTTCATCGACCTGATCCGTCCGAATGCCAGAGAGTATCATCTTGCCGCCCGGTTTACACGCCTCCACGAAGCTGTCGAACAGTTCGATTATGCCTTCCGTTATCAGGTTTGAAACCACGACGTCATAATAATCTGTATGATGCACTCTCTCCATCGAGCCGCGCTCGAATCTGATCTTGTTCTTGACATTGTTGAGTTGAGCGTTTTCAACCGCATTCTCTTTGAAATATGGATCAATATCAAGACCAAAGATTTCCGAAGCTCCGAGTTTTGCGGCGAGAATCGCAAGTATACCTGAACCTGTCCCAAGATCGAGCACTTTGTCACCTGCCTGAATTTCTGCGCGAACCGCTGCAATGCAAAGCTGCGTCGTTTCGTGTTTGCCGGTTCCGAATGCCATCTTTGGTTCGATAGTGATTACATGCTTGCCCGGAAACTTCTCTTCTGTCCAGACAGTTTTCACAACCACATCACCGACAGTCACAGGATCGAAAGCATTTTTGTAAACATCGATCCAGTCAAGATTCTTGATTCGCTTCGATGAAATTACCGACTCTGTGCCATTTGCCGGAATCAGCGCCGAATCAGTCAGGAATCGACTGATCCTGTTGATTTCACTCTCGGGATCATGATCTGCTCCGACGTACAGTCTAATCGAAATACTATCATCAACATCTTCGAGAATCAAACCGTTACCACCGACAATATGATCAATCAGGAAATTGCAGACCGGCTCTTCGGATTCCTTGGGAACTGTAACTGTGATCTCGATGTAGCCATCAGGTGCTGACACAGGTATCTACACTCCGAGTGATTCTCTCAGCCTTTTGAAGAAAGACTTGGATGATTTGGGTGGAGCAACACTGTCAAGTGATTCAAGATCTGCGAACAGCGCCTTCGATCGTTTGTCAAGTTTAGTCGGAGTCCAGACATGAATCCTGATCAACTGGTCTCCCCGTCCTGCTCGCCTGAGGTGTTTGATTCCCTTATTCCTGAGTCTGAACAGTTGCCCCGACTGGGTTCCGGGGGGTATCTTGAGTTTTGTCGTACCATTAAGAGTCGGGATTTCGATTTCTGTTCCGAGAACTGCCTGAGGAATCGAAATCGACAATTCAAAAAGAATATCGTCGCCATGCCTTTCGAATGTCTTGTGCTCGCTCTCTTCGATAAAGACAATTAAATCGCCGTTCGGCCCGCCGTATGGACCGACATTCCCCACACCCTGCAGGTTGATGTAATTGCCCTCCACAACGCCGCCGGGGATTTTCACATTGACAGATTTCTCGACTGTCTTGCGCCCCTCGCCATTGCAGGTCTTGCAAGGTGACGATATAATCTCGCCTGTTCCGTTGCAGTAATCGCATGTTCTCACATTTACGAACTGCCCGAAAAGCGACCGCGTTACATGCCTGACTTCACCCGCGCCATTACACTGAGGACAGGTTGACTTGCGGCTCCCTTTGGCAGAACCTGATCCTCCGCAATCCGGGCATCGATCCTTGACTTTGATTTTAAGAGTTTTCTCGACGCCTTCTGCTATGTCTTCGAGTGTTACTTTCAACCTGAGTTTCAGGTCTTCGCCCTTGTAGACTCGACGGCCTCTTCCGCCGGATCTCCCGCCGAATCCGAACAGATCGTCGAATGATCCCCCGAATCCGCCGAAATCACGCATAAATGCGCGAAGAGCATCCGCCATATCGAACGAACCGAATCCGCTGAATCCAGCTTGTCCCTTCAGACCGGCATGACCGTACTGGTCATATATCCTGCGTTTCTGAGGGTCCTTCAGAACTTCGTACGCTTCCGTAGCCTCTTTGAATTTCTCCTCAGCGGTGCTGTCATCAGGATTCCTGTCGGGATGATACTTGAGCGCCATCTGTCGATATGCCTTCTTGATCTCGTCATCGCCTGCATCACGTCCGATTCCAAGAATCTCGTAGTAGTCGCGAGATGTCACCATCTATCAGTATCTCCGTGAGGTTGATCAAAAGCAGGTCGTGTTCCGAATCCTTCAAGGAAGGATAAGAAACGCAACATCTCTATCTTGTTATTCCAGCGTCGTGTTTCCTGCCCGCAGTGCTGTAGAACACAGACATACTAAGGACAGGAAATATAAGACAACCTTTCTGTATTTGTCTATTTCTTCTCGTCGTCGACAACTTCAAAATCAGCGTCGACAGCATCATCTCCGGCGCTCTCCTGCTGCTCCTGCTGCGGTGGTGCCTGCCCGGATTCCGTTCCTTCCTGACCACCCGCGGCAGCTTGTTCCGCCGATGCCTGCTTGTATAATTCCTCGGCAAGCTTGTGAGATGCTTTCATAAGATCATCACATTTCTGATTGATGATCTCTGCGTTTTCAGTCTTGAGCGCACCCTTTAGGAGCTCGACAGCCTCCTCGATCTTTTTCTTCTCATCTTCATCGAGCTTGTCGCCATGCTCTTTCAGATTCTTTTCAGTTGAGTATATGAGCTGATCCGCCTTGTTTCGAGCTTCGACCGCGTCTCTCTTTTTCTTGTCTTCATCAGAGTGAGCCTCGGCATCCCTGACCATCTTCTCGATTTCCTGCTCGGTCAATCCTGAAGATGATTCGATTTTGATTTTTTGTTCTTTTCCGGTTCCGAGGTCTTTGGCGGAAACATGAACGATACCGTTGGCGTCGATATCGAATGTCACCTCGATCTGAGGAAGTCCCCGCGGCGCCGGAGGAATCCCCACAAGATCAAAACGTCCGAGAGTCCTGTTATCAACCGCCATCTCGCGTTCACCCTGAAGAACATGTATCGACACTGCCGGCTGGTTGTCGGAAGCTGTCGAGAATATCTGGCTCTTCTTGGTCGGAATCGTAGTGTTGCGCTCAATCAGCTTCGTCATAACACCGCCGAGCGTTTCGATTCCAAGCGACAACGGCGTGACATCGAGAAGCAGTACATCCTTGACATCGCCGGTCAGCACACCTGCCTGAATCGCCGCACCGATTGCGACGACCTCGTCCGGATTCACACCTTTGTGAGGATCGCGCCCGAAAATTTCCTTTACGACTTCCTGTACCTTCGGCATTCTGGTCATACCGCCAACCAGGATCACTTCATCAATATCAGAAGCCGACAGCCCTGCGTCTTTTATCGCATTCATGCACGGCGCTTTCGTTCTCTCGATCAGGTCATCGCAAAGCTGTTCGAGTTTGGCGCGAGTGAGTGACAAATCAAGATGCTTCGGACCGCTCTGATCCGCAGTGATAAACGGCAGATTGATGGATGTCTGCATTGTGGTCGAAAGTTCGCACTTGGCTTTTTCGGCAGCCTCTTTCAGACGCTGCAACGCCATTCTGTCCTCACGAAGATCAATGCCCTGATCTTTCTTGAATTCATCCGCAAGCCAGTCTATGACTTTTTGATCGAAATCGTCGCCGCCGAGATGTGTGTCGCCATTTGTCGATTTAACCTGAAACACACCATCGCCGAGTTCGAGAATTGAAATATCAAATGTTCCCCCACCAAGATCAAAAACGGCAATCTTGCTTTCCTGCTTCTTCTCAAGACCATACGCCAGCGATGCCGCGGTCGGCTCGTTGATGATGCGCTTGACATCGAGACCGGCGATTCGTCCGGCATCCTTGGTGGCCTGACGCTGTGAATCATTGAAATACGCCGGTACTGTTATGACAGCTTCGGTCACTTCCTGACCGAGATAATCTTCTGCTGTCTTCTTGAGATTCTGCAGGATCATCGCTGAAATCTGTGGCGGTGCGTGTTCCTCGTCGCCGATCCTGATTCGACAGTCACCGTTTTCGGCTTCGACTACTTTGTATGGTACAATTTTCTCTTCCGAACTGACTTCGTTGTACTTGCGCCCCATAAATCGCTTGATCGAAAAAACAGTATTTTCCGGATTTGTAATTGCCTGACGTTTCGCCACCTGTCCGACGAGTCTGTCGCCATCTTTTGTGAAAGCCACTACTGATGGCGTAGTTCTTCCGCCTTCGGCATTTGGGATCACTACCGGATCGCCGCCCTCCATAATTGCGACGCATGAATTCGTCGTACCAAGATCAATTCCGATCACTTTACCCATGGACGTATCCTCCCTGAGTCATATAGACAATAATGTTTTTACGATTTATTCTGTTCTTCGCTTTCTCTCGCAACAGCCACTCTCGCGTGGCGAAGAACTTTGTCATTGAACTTGTAGCCTTTGGTCAATTCCTGCACGATCGTATCAGGATCAGCGTCCTCGGTTTCGACAGTCATCAACGCCTCATGCAGGTTTGGATCGAATTTACAGCCAATCGATTCAAATTGCTCAACACCATTTTTCCTGAGAACATCCGATATTTGATTGAATATCAACTCGATTCCTTTTCTGAAATCCGCGAAATCCGATGATTCGTGATCGACTTCGAGCGCCCTCTCGAAATTATCCTGAACAGTGAGAAGCTCTGACAGTATTTCCGCACGCGCATTTTCAGCAATCGACAAATACTGCTTTGCGGTTCGCTTCTTGTAATTGTCGAATTCTGCTGCAAGACGCAGATACTTGTCTTCCAACTCTCTGATCTTTTCTTCCGGAGAAACCGGTTGCTGCTCTTCAACGTCAGCCTTCCCTTCGGTTTCTGATGCTTCGATGACTTCATCGACGAGTTCGCCGTCTTCCGCATCCTTCACGTCGACCTCAATTTCCTCACCGTTTTCACTTCCAGAGTGAATATCTTTCACCTGCTTTTTTCTTTTGTTTTTTCTTGAGCCCATGTTGACACCTTTATTTGGATAACAGCCTGGACAGGAGTTTTGCCGTATAATCTACTATTGAAACAAGTTTGGAATACTGCATTCTTGTCGGTCCTATGACGCCGATTCTGCCCTGTGAACGACCGGCTTTGTATGTCGAAGTTACAATACTGCACATCTCAAAATTACCGAGATTGGCTTCTTTACCGATTGTCACGACTACCCCCTCTTCGAGCGGCGCAGAGGATACCATTTCCGCAAGCGGCTCTTTGGATTCGAGAGCATCGAGCAGGTTGTTCAGCTTCTCCCTGTCCCGAAACTCCGGTTGCTGAATTATATTCGATGTTCCCTCAACATGCAAACTATCCTTGTCGACACCGTCACTCACGGCAGCCATCGAATCGGTAAATACGCGCAACAGTTTCGGTTCTCCAAGATGAATATCATTGAAACGTTCTGAAATTGTTTTCCTGATCTCGCCCAGAGTTAGTCCGACAAGACGTTCATTCAGCAACCGCGATGTCTCCGTCACCATCTCGGACCTGATCTCCGAATCGATCTCCATCAGAATCGTCCTTACAAGTCCGGACTTGACTGCGATAACCACAAGAAGTTTTCTCTCAGCGACCGGAATCATTTCCATTTTTGTCAGGACAGCTTCATCGAGTTGTGGAGATGTCGAGAGTCCGAGCTGTGATGTCACTTCGGCGAGTATCCGCGATGTTTGTTCGAGAATCTGTTCTATAGGGGTGAACTGTGAAGCTATCTGCTGCTTGATCTGGTCTTTCTCTCCACTTGTCAGGTCTTCTGGTTTGAGCAGCAGATCGACATATACTCGATAACCGAGGTCGGTCGGTATCCTGCCCGCGGATGTGTGCGGTTGAGTAACAAGGCCGATATCTTCGAGGTCGGAGAGCGTATTGCGTATAGTCGCGGGCGAGACGCCGAGCTTATACTTGTTTGCAAGAACCCGCGATCCGACAGGCTCGGCCGTCTTCACATAATGATCGATCAGTGATGCGAGCACTTGCTTATCGCGTTCCGTGAGATTCACAAAACTGTGCTTCATCGTTCTCCCCTGTTTAGCCGTCTGTTAGCAGTTGCGGCCATTGAGTGCTAATACTACGGCATAAAATACGCCTGTCAAGGACATTTTGTTCCCTAACAGGCTGAATATCATCGACTTGAATATGTCAATCTCACAAGATCAGCCACCCGGCAGTCAAAAAACAGTTTCGACAGGCCTTTTCGACGACTATGTCGTAGTTGTACCTGTCGATTTTGGGGATTGACTTAATGTTCCATCAGTTCACACATCCGCCTTTAGTGGCTGTAAGAATTGCAGTAACTGTACATCAAATCAGTTACCGGACGGTTTGGTCTTTGGTTCTTCCTTCTTTGCCTGTTTCGTTGGCTTCGATTTGTCCTTTATTTCCTGCACTTTAACTTTCAGTTTCTCAGCCTTCTCAAAGCGGTCATCGATGCCGTTCTTGTTGTCATCCTTGAAGCTGTCATAATTACTTGATGTCTGCGATTTCGCCTGAGGTCTTTCAACAGGCTGATCCGGCTTTTTAATCTCCGGAGCCGTAATCTTGACTTTCGTACCGGTAGATTCTGCACTGACGGATGCCACACAGGCAAACAACGCAACAGTCATGATTAGCAGAATTGTAACTATCTTAGTCATCTCTCACTCCGAATCAGGTGATATTTACTGTTTAAGTTAGCATCGGCAGGTCCGATGTCAACTCTAAAACGCTCATCAATAAAGATGAGCAATCTCACAGTTCCTATCTCCTTTTACCCTTTCTTCCGCCGCTGGATCCTTTTGATCCCGAAGATCGTGATCCGCCTCTGTTAATTGAGCCTCCTGATGTCCTTACAGATGTTTTCCTCGGCGCAGAATATCCGGATGAACTTCTCGATCCTGACTTTTTCGCCCCGTTAGATTTGATCTTCTTCGATCCGCCTGATTTGCCCTTGCTTGATCCGGATGACTTTTTCGATCCGCCGGACTTAATCTTAGTCGATCCTGATGATTTTTTGGTTCCTTTACCTGACTTGAAAATCGGCCCACTCGTTTTGCCGGAACCTGAGCGTTTCAACCCTGATGACTTCTTCACCTTTTTCCCACCGGAATACTTGCTCGATTTCGGGCTGTCCAGTTTTCCCGCAGACCCGTGTTTACGAGACTTGTCGCTATTGACAGTCCGTTTCTGCACACCAAAACGGTCGCGCTTTTTGCCCGACTTGCTGCCGCTCCAGTTGTCCCTGCCTTTTACGATAGTCCTGCTGTCAGGGGAATACTTTTTCCCGCCGCGATCGCCCTTTTTCTTGAAATAGGGTGATGTCGATGAGGAGACACGCTGTTTCCCAATCGTTTTCCAGTATTTATCCCGGCTTACATATTTCTTTTCACTTGTGTATACCTTTGTTCTTCGGTCAGGATAATACTTGTCGCTGACAACATCATGCGAGGCTCTCCGTCCCGGTTTGAACTTGTAATGCCTGTAATCATCCTTGTACCTGACATTGTCATAGGTGTAATCATACCATACACCTGAATAGATATGTACACGGCTGTCATACCACCAGAAATCGTTATACCATATCCCAATTCTATGCCAGCCAATAACGATACGAGGAATGAATAACGGAGCATATCCGTAAAATATACCGTTTATCCAGACCTCACCACCGTACGGATAACCGACATAGATTGTCCCGCACCAGCCCCAGGGATCGTAGTAGCCGGAGTAATAGTTTGCATCGTAACCGTAGTAATCATTCCAGTCATACTCCCAGTTTTTTCTGATTTCAAAATATGTGTAATCGGTAGCATATCGCCTTCTGTCATTAAGCGGAAAATAACGATTGTTCACGTAGTTGAGAAATGCAACCGGCTCCCTGTCCGACTGGAGCGGACGGTAGTCTTCGTATTCGTAGAATCTCGACGGCCACGGCGGTACTTCGTACCAGTCGAGAGATGCTACCGCCTGAATATACTCTGTTCCGGGAGGACCATCCACGACAAGGTCGAAATCGTCATAGTAATCCGGAATCGTGTATATCCTTCCGCCCTCAACATAATTCGGTTCGCTGTCCTCAATGGGGAAAAGAAGATTGATATTTCCGCGCGTGTCGAGATTATAGATTGTTACATAACAATCGCGGTTCGCCTGGAAATAGATGATGATATGTTCGCCCTGGCCGAATGATTTCCCTTCGGTCTTATTTGTCCAGACCCGAATATCGAGGTCCTTCTTATGAATCGGTACGATTCTGTCCTGCGCGAACACCTGCGTAGCCATCAATGCCATCAGGAGCATCGCGCTGATTGTGATTGCGTGTAGCCATTTCATTGTAATCACCTGCCTTGCTTATCTCATATTATCGTCAGCTATAAATTTAGTCATCACTCTTTCAACCGGCTCGCGTTTCGGTCTGACGGGCATAAGCTCCGGATAGCTCTGAACCGTCTGATATGCCCAGGAAATGGTCACCGTGCGACCGGAATAATTCATTTCATCGATGCGGAACTTCGCATAATGGTCATCAGCTGTCCATACATAATACGAATGTCCCGGTATGGCTTCGAGCCATCCGACCCTCGACCATCCGTCGGACGGCGCCCAATCAAGCTCATCGAGATTTTCGGTGTAGCCGTAATCCTGTATATCAGTCTGGCTTTCATCGAAATATGTAGCCCACACAAAGAATGCGTCATAGTTGGGATCATACTCGAAATAAATATCTGTCAGCGAATTGTCCTTGTTTCTCACCTGCGCATTTCTGAAATCAAAACCTGAAACTTCGGGATGTACATGGAAATCGTGAAGCACAACACCGCTCCCTGCGGGTCGAGGCGTGTCGAAAACATCCTCGCGGGAAAGCTCAGAACTTTCGTTGCCGTGAATATCGACAGCGGTGACGGCATAGTAGTATGTTCTGCCGTTTACTACCGATCTGTCCGTATAATGATTCTCATAGACTTTTTGCATCCGCTCATACGGTCCGTCGATCGCTTCTTCCCCTCTCCAGACCCAGTAGTGACTCAAATCCTTCTCCGGACTATCCAGCCAGTATAGATATACTGCGTGATCGCCCGTGACTGAGTAAACGCCCTGGGGAGCGTCTGGAGGAGTATCATCTACTGCGACGACCCGGCAGTCATCACAATAGTTTTCGCAACTGATAAACAACGCTCCCCAGAACAAAAGGATCAGCCCAGTTGAGATCCTTAAAATCCATATTTTCAAACTTATCGAATTTCCTGTTATTGCATTATGGAGTTTCAAAGTTACCTCCTTCAATAAATAGCATCCATCTATTGTCAAAGCAATGCCTGTGCCAGAGTGTGAACGCAATATGAGCAACCACCATATTATGTTGTGGCACATGATATTATGGCATAACGTATAATGTTATGCTATAGCATATATCGATTATAATTATTTCGCATAACGCACTAATATTGTGCGGTGCAAATTGGGGCTGCATAAATATGTTGAACAAGAAAAGACTCATACCTCAAAGAGGCATGAAGTACCACATGCATATAATTATGTTGAATCGATCAGACTGTAGCTCACGCCCACTTGGAGCGTGAGAATCTGAGATTTATGTCAGAACTCTGCGTTCCAATTACGATTTTGTCAGCCAGTCGTATATACCATCACCGGTATGCCGGCTGGGTCTCTGCAAAGTGCGTATTCGATACCGGAGTCAGCTTCTGTCGGTTCCGGAACTGATGCACCGTTTTCCCGAAAGAGTCTGAGCGTTTCCTGCATATCGTCGGTTGCGAGTGCAAGCGCGTATCGACTGTTGATGTAGGTGTCGATAAATGTCACCCGCTGCTGCGTGTCGGGATCCTCAAGCATAATACCTGACTCGCTTCGATCGATCTCTTTCATGCCCATCACATCGATCCAGAAGCCAGCAGCGTCATCGATTGAATCGACGCGTATCATCGTGTCCGTAAATTGCAAGCGCTTCATTTCGCTCATTTCCATATCCCGGTTATGGTGCACTGAAACATTATATTCATATCCTGAATTGGATTTCGCGAGTTACTCATCCTCCCTGACCAAACCGTATTCCTTGATCTTGAGCCTGAGAGTATTCCTGTGGATACCGAGCAATT
>JAJRZO010000065.1 GCA_024275215.1 Candidatus Zixiibacteriota bacterium
CTCGTCCCGTGTTTCGTCATAGTTCGGCTGGTAGTCGACCGTGTTTTTCTTGATATCCGCCAGCATTTCCATCGCGATAGGTGTGAGACGAGCTTCGGTGTAACGCATGGCGGCGGCGTTATCGCCATCGATGGAACCGAAGTTTCCCTGACCATCGACGAGCGGATACCGCATTGCGAAATCCTGCGCCATTCTGACGAGTGTCGGATAGACCACCTGTTCGCCGTGCGGGTGATAGTTACCGGATGTATCACCGGCGATTTTAGCGCACTTACGATATGGTCGTCCGGGCGCGAGATTCAGATCGCTCATTGCGATCAGGATTCGACGGTTCGATGGTTTCAGTCCGTCACGCACATCGGGCAGTGCCCGCGCAGTGATGACAGACATCGAGTAGTCGAGATAACTCGATCTCATTTCCTCTTCGAGAGGCTGATTAAGAATATTCTGCCGATCAGTCACCATGATTTATGTCCTGATTGTTCATGTTATATTCGATTCATTGTCGGGTTTCTCATCTGACTTTGCTGATTCGGAACCCGACCTACTCGACTTTCGCCTCATACAACCGGTACTGGATTCCTGCCTGCGCAGGAATGACGATGCTGGAACATGACGATTCATTAACAACGTCACCCCTGCGAAGGCAGGGGGCCAGAGCCTTCAATCAAGTCGAAATATAAATCTCTCCATTCCGGATTCTCTTGCTCAATAAGCCTTAGTTTCCACAGTCGTTTCCACTTTTTCAACCGCTTTTCCCTTTTAATTGCCTCTTCAATATCAGCATGCTCCTCCCAATAGACTAATTTCTTCACACTGTATTTGCGCGTAAATCCATCAATCAGATCATTCTTATGCTGAAATACTCTCTTTACCAGATCACTAGTTACACCTACGTAAAGTGTCCCATTCTGCTTGCTTGCCATAATATACACATACGATCTTTTCACAGCTTGTCTGGATTCCTGCCTGCACAGGAATGACGGGACCTACATTCCATCACACGCTATACATCCAGATTCCTGACATACTGGGCGTTATCCTGGATAAACTGGCGGCGCGGCTCGACAATATCACCCATAAGAGTCGTGAATATCTGATCCGCCTCGGCGGCATCCTCAAGCGTAATACGCAGCAATGTGCGTGTTTCCGGATCCATCGTGGTTCTCCAGAGCTGATCCGGATTCATCTCACCAAGACCTTTGTATCGCTGGACATGGATATTCTGCCCTCGTCCCATTCTTTCAAGAACGCGGTCACGTTCATCATCAGAATAGGCGTAAACAGACTCTTTCCCCTTTTTCAACATATAGAGTGGCGGCTGTGCAATATAGACATGCCCCTGCACAATCAACTCCTGCAAATACCTGAAAAGAAAAGTCAGGATCAGCGTGCGAATATGTGATCCGTCGACATCGGCATCCGTCATGATAATGATCTTGCCGTAACGAAGCTTATCAATATTGAATTCTTCCTCGCCAATGCCAGTACCCATCGCACTGATCATAGTACGAATCTCCTGATTCGAGAGAATTTTATCCATCCGCGCTTTTTCGACATTCAGAATCTTACCGCGCAATGGCAGAATCGCCTGGAATTTGCGGTCGCGTCCCTGCTTGGCGGATCCGCCAGCGGAATCACCCTCGACAAGGAACAACTCCGTATGATCCGGGTCACGCAATGCGCAATCGGCGAGTTTGCCCGGCAATGATCCCGATTCGAGCGCAGTCTTACGGCGGGCAAGCTCCTTCGCTTTGCGCGCCGCTACCCTCGCAGATGACGCCGCCTTGCCCTTCTCAATAATCCTCTTCGCTACGGGCGAATGTTCATCGAGGAAATATGCAAGCTCTTCGCCGACAGCCTGCTCGACAAGACCCTTAACCTCTGAATTCCCAAGTTTGGTCTTGGTCTGTCCCTCAAACTGCGGATCAGGGACCTTCACAGAGATCACAGCCGTCAGCCCCTCACGAACATCCTCACCCTGAAGTCCGCTCGTCCCATTCTTGCCATTCTTGAACAATTTGTTCTTGTTGGCGTAGCTGTTAATTGTCCGAGTGAGAGCTGTCTTGAATCCGACGAGATGAGTCCCGCCCTCGATCGTGTTGATATTGTTCACATACGAAAAAATGTTCTCGACATAGGAATCATTATGTTGCAGCGCGAATTCCATCTCGACGCCTTCACGTGATGCGGTGAAATAGATCGGCTGCTTATACAATGGCGTTCTGTTCTGATTCAGCCACTCCACAAATGTTGCAATACCGCCCTTGTAAAAGAAGAACTCCGACTTGTCTTTCCTCGCATCCGAGATTTGTATCTTGAGCCCCTTGTTGAGGAATGCAAGTTCGCGCATTCGAGCAGCAAGAACATCATACTTGAACTCGACAGTCTGGAAAATCTCGGCATCCGGCATGAATGTCGTTTTATTACCACTTTTCTTTCTCTGACCTATCTTCTTCAGCGGCACCAGAGGAATCCCGTGTTTGTATTTCTGGTAATAGACATTGCCATCCCTGCTGACTTCGACCTCGCACCATTCGGATAGCGCGTTGACAACCGATACACCGACACCATGCAACCCGCCCGAGACTTTGTAGGAATCATGATCGAACTTGCCGCCGGCATGGAGTTTTGTCATAACAACTTCAAGCGCGGGAATTTTCTCAGTCGGATGTTCATCGACAGGTATACCTCGACCATCATCTTCGACAGTGACACTTCCGTTCTCATTGATTGTGACTTTGATCGAGCTGCAGTATCCGGCCATCGCCTCATCCACAGAGTTATCCACAACTTCGTATACCAGATGATGCAACCCGCGACTACCGGTATCGCCGATATACATGGCAGGTCGCTTGCGTACCGCCTCAAGACCTTTAAGTACAGTGATTGCTTTCGCGTCGTAATTGTTCTCAACATCTGTCTTGCTGACAGCATCAGAATTTGTCATTGGATTATCCTCAGCATATTGTCAACCCTCCAGCCAAACACACAGCATCTATCGAAAGCGTATATCCCGAATAACTTTCTGCCCTATTCTCCCGTTCAGTTTGTCCAGGATATCCTGCTTCATCAGGGATAACTCCTGACTCCACAGCGAATCCCTCACGGCGACCTTCATGATCCCCCTCTCAACGCCTACAACCTGCGTCACACGGTCGATCTCAGCCCCAACAACATCAGGCCATACTTCGGCAGCCTGTGCCTCAAGGAGTCGCTTCTCTATTCCGAGCGACTTAAGAAGATTCCGTAACGCATCGCCAATTTTCACAGGGCTGGTCATGTAAGAATCCTCGTAAGTTATTATAATAAATGAAATTAAACATTTCGGCAAGCAAAATATCACACTATTTTAAGGATTTAACACGCGTAATATATTATACTCCAATATATTACGATCACGAGTTGTAAATGTTTACACGACCATCTTCTACGGTTAGTATACTTTCAAATATACTTAAGTCCCTGATATCATCTAACTTAGATGTGGTCATCATCACTTGCGAAAGCTCTGGAAGCAGCGAAAGAAGACAATCGAGATGATTTCTGTCAAGATCAGAAAATATCTCATCCAGCAGCAGGATGGGCACCTCACCACAGTGATCTTTGATATAGATACAAAGGGCTAATTTGACAGCAAGCACGACAGTCTTGACCTGTCCCTGAGAGGCGGAATTTCTGCAATCCTGACCAAAGAGCTTGAAAACAATATCGTCCCTGTGGGGGCCATACATTGATTGACGCATGGCAAGTTCTCTGCCGCGACGCAACCTGAGCTTTTCGCTCATGCAGTCAACAGAATATTCATCCAGCCTGGGCGAAGCCTCATAGCATATATCCAGTGCCGAATCAGATTCTGACATCTGTCGATGATATTCTCCCGCTATCTTCATAATTGCCTGAACAAACATGCCGCGTGTTGCATGTATTTCGACCGCAAGTTCGACCAGTTTTTGATCCCACACCTGAAGAAGCCCCTCACCCTCAATCGCCCCTATCGAATCATAGGCGTCTCCAAGTTCTTTCAGCAAAGCATTTCGCTGTGCTATCACTTTCTTATACTCCCATAACTGGGATATGTACCCCCGTTTAACCTGAGCAATCGAAATATCAAGAAACCGTCGTCTTACAGCAGGTGAGCCATATATCAGATCAACGTCCCCCGGACCAAATGAGACAGCGCGATATTTCTCATAGAGCGAGGCAACACGCCTTTCCATAACACCATTGATCTTAATATGTCTCTTCTCCCCTGGTCGATATGCCACTTCGACAGTAACAGGCTCATCAAATATCTCGCCCGATCCGGCAATACGAAACATATCAGTATCGTATTGTTTGATAATATCATCCGAAGCTCCCCGAAATGACTTTGCAGTGCAGAGATAGTAGATTGCTTCGAGCAGATTGGTCTTGCCCGCACCATTCAAACCAACAATCAGGTTTGAACCTTTATTAAAATGTACGACCTGATGTTCAAGATTCCTGAATCCTGTAATGTCAAGCGAATCTAAATACAATTCTATCTCAATATTCTTAGTGGTTCTGCTTTAGCAAAAAGCCCGCAGCATGGCGGGCTTGATATATCCATTCACAATTATGACATGCAACTAATCAGCCAGACGCAATGGCATGATCAAACAAAGATAATCCTCAGTCCTGTCGGCAGCATAAACGATTCCAGCCGAGACAGGGGATGAAAGTTCAAAAACGACCTCATCACTCTCCATCTGTCTTAGAATCTCTTCGATATACGTCGCATTGTATCCGAGGTCCATCTTCTCATGCTTGTATTCACATGCCAATTCTTCTTTGGCTTCCCCGCCAAGATCCACATTAGCTGCGGAAAGGATCACTTTGTTCTTACCAATTGAAAGCTTAACCTGATGGGTAAGAGAATTCGACAGGATCGACACACGCCTGACAGCAGCCATCAGCTCATCTTTCTGAATCACAAGCCGTTTGTCGTTATCAAGTGGAATGACTTGATCGAAATTCGGATATGGTCCTTCAAACAACTTGGACGAAATCACACTCGGTCCAACTCTGAACATGATGTTTTTATCACCAAAGACAACACCGATCTCTTTCTCATCCTCAGAGATCAGCTTATCGACAGCGTTGAGCGCTTTTGGAGGAACAATCAGATCATCGGCAATTCCACGCAGTTTCGTATTGTCAATTGCGATTTTGGCGAGTCTGTGACCATCAGTGGCAACCATAACCATCTTGTCACCTGATGTCTGCCACAGCACACCATTCAGCGCGGGACGGGATTCATCCTGAGAAACCGCAAACGATGTCTTCCTGACCATATTCACGAAATCGTCGGCTGGAATTCGTATCTCTTTTGCCGTACTGTATTCCGGAATACGAGGAAACTCATCAGCGGGGATACCTGATATTTTGAACTCGCCAGTTTTGGTCAACAGAGTCAGCCTGTTCTTGTCGGTAGCAACAGTGATTTCAGTTTCGGGAAGTTCTCTGATAATATCTGTTAGTGTTTTAGCCGGTACTGTCAATGATCCTGGTTCATCAATCTTTGTATCAAGGACAGTTGAAATCGATATTTCCAGATTTGTCGCTGCAAACATAATTCCGCTATCACGAGCTTCAATCAGCACATTTCCCAGTATCGGCAAAGCCGATTTAGTCGGCACCGCTCCGAGAACGATATTCAGAAATTCAAACAGTTTTGATTTTGCAATCTGGAACTTCATCTTTGGCTCCTAAACCTACACACAGTTCTAATTACTATCTGACTTTGTACTTTAATATAATATAGTAATCATAATAGTGTTGAATGTGTTGATAAAGGTCGTAATTCATTTGCATTCTGCTAATTGTCCGAGTTGAAGGTTGTTGATAGTCTATGAGAATAATCACCGGTCAACTCAACATATCCACATATAACTGATTGAGGATTCAAATTCAACCCTTTTCAATAAGACAATCAACATCATTTCAAACATAGAGTGAATCTATTAACTGGTCGATTCTGAGCTTGAGATTTACATCTTTTTTCATCATCCCAAGAATAGTTTTGTGCGCATGAATGACAGTCGAGTGGTCTCTTCCACCGAAGGCGGCTCCGATCGTCTTCAAAGATGAGCCGGTCAGTTTTCTACACAGGTACATGGCAATCTGACGAGCCAGTGCCACTTCGGCAGTCTTTTTTCTCGCGTGCATCATCTCCGGGTTGAGGTTGTATAATTGTGCCACACGTTTCTGAATCTCCTCAATGCTGACAGTATGCTTTGTGTGCGGTAATGAATCTTTAAGCACAATTTGCGCCAGGTCTACGGTGATTTCTCGTCCCCGAAGAGAAGCATACGCCAAAAGACGCGTCAGGCAACCCTCAAGATCGCGGATATTGCTCGTCACGGAATCAGCAATGAATGTGAGCACATCGGCAGAAACATGGATGCCGTCGATTTCTGACTTCTTGCGAAGTATTGCGATCCTTGTTTCCAGCGATGGCGGCTGAATATCAGTAACGAGTCCCCATGAGAAACGCGAAAGCAGACGTTCCTCAAGACCCTTAATATCCCTCGGCGGACGATCCGCAGTCAATACTATCTGTTTGCCGTTCTGATGCAACGTGTTGAAAGTGTGGAAAAACTGTTCCTGAGTCGATTCTTTCCCCGTGAAAAACTGAATATCATCGATGATCAGCATATCGGAAGAACGATAATGGTTTGTGAAATTCGTAACTGACCGTGAGGTGATGGAATCGATGAAATCGTTCGTAAATTTCTCCGAAGTGACATAGATCACCCGAGACGATGTGTTTTCATCAACCATATGCTTTCCGATTGCCTGCGCGAGATGAGTTTTCCCCAATCCCACACCCCCATAGATGAAAAGAGGATTGTATCTTGTGCTGCCGGGAGCTTTGGCAACCGCAAGGCTTGCAGCATAGGCGAACTCGTTGGAATCTCCAACAACGAAAGTATCGAACTGATACCTCTCAGAAAATTTCGAACTGAATTGCGATCGATTGTCCTTATGCTGATGAGTCGGAGCCGGAGTAACTTCAGCAACCGGATCACGATCCGGCTGGAATATATCAGTCTGGGTGGTGGCAGGTGACGGATTTACCACGAACTGATATGCACAGTCTCTTTCGGTAACTGTCCTGAGAGCATCATTGATCAAATCTCCGTAATGCTCCTGGAGCCAGTCAGCGACGAATCTGTTCGGAACTCCAATATGAAGGTTACCATTATCTCCACCGATCACGGTAGTGGGTTTCAACCATGTGAAGAAACTTTGTTTGTTGACCTTCCTGGACATGAATGAAAGACACTCAGACCATATCTGGCTTTTATTGACAGACATTGTAATCCCTCAGTAGAATTATTAACAACTGTGGAAAACTGTAACTGTAGATGCTTCAGTTGGTTGTGCGTTGCATTATGTGTTGAACCACGAGTTTATCCACAAAGAGTCACACGAAACGGAGAGGATCATCCTGATTTATACTATCTTCCAATAAGTGACTGGTGTTGTCAACACCTTGTTAACATATTAGCAATCAACAACTTCCGAGAAGAAAACTGTCGAAATCAAAGCTAAAAGTCAAGGGCTTGGTACAATAAAAGAAATAATTAAGAGTCTGTTGATTCCTATTGTTTTATGAGCACACTTTTTCATAGACATTGTTAGACACATATCAGGCTGAATACAAGTCACCTATATTCGCTGACATAGTAGTGGCTTAAGTGATGCTCTCAGAACGTATCGAGAATCTCAGAACAGATATGTCGGTACGAATCGGCCATGTTGCTGTCAGAACTCTCGAAAATAGACTTTCCGCTGTCAGCATGTTCTCGAATCGATTTGTTCAGCGGAATTTCTCCGAGGAACTTCGCACCGATATTCTCTGCAAGTTTATGACCACCCTGCTCGCCGAATATGTACTCTTTGGCGCCATCAGGGAGAAGATAATATGACATATTCTCGATAACCCCCAGTACTGATATATCAGTTTTCTTTGCCATTGCCGCTACTCTACTGGCGACTTCCGCTGCCGCCGGCTGGGGGGTGGTGACCACTATCATCTGGGAGTCAGGCAGTTTCTGCCCGATAGTTATAGTGATATCGCCTGTACCGGGAGGCAAATCCATCAGAAAGATGTCGAGATCTCCCCAGACAGTATCACTGATGAACTGTGTAATGGCTTTGTGCAGCAGGGGACCCCTCCAGACGACCGGTTCGCCTTCCGGCACGAAGAATCCCATCGAGACTACTTTGATGCCATCCTGTTCAGCGGGAATTATCATATTGTCGATAATTGTAGGATCCGAATCGACTCCGAGCATTCTCGGAAGAGAGAATCCGTATACATCGGCATCCAATACGCCGACCCTGAGATTCTTTTCTGTGAAAGCTCGTGCCAGATTCGCAGTTACTGTCGATTTGCCG
Organism: Candidatus Zixiibacteriota bacterium; assembly: GCA_024275215.1. Classification (GTDB taxonomy): domain Bacteria; phylum Zixibacteria; class MSB-5A5; order JAABVY01; family JAHJOQ01; genus JAJRZO01. The sequence continues at coordinate 8,428 of JAJRZO010000065.1, forward strand.
ACCCCGCCTTTTCCCGATGATATTGCGAGAATATGATTGGCTATATGTAGAATTGCTTCTTCTTGTTTGGATTCGCCCAGAATCTGCCCGCGCAGAGCTTCTCTTTCCTGCTCATTCATGGAACCGAATTCAACCCGAACTTCATCGATGCCATCGATCTCGGATACTGCTTTGGATACATCCTCACTGATTCGCGCCTTGAGAGGACATCCGGGAATGGTCAACTTGATTTTGATAACTGCGATATTGCCATTAATCTGTATATCTTCGACCATGTTCAGGTCTACTATTGACTTATGCAGTTCGGGGTCTTCTACGGGCTTCAGCGCCTGCAGGATTTCATCCTTGGTAGCCATTTTTTCCCTCTTGTTTCTTGATAGTAACAAGTTCTTTGAGTGTTGTAGATTCC
>JAJRZO010000066.1 GCA_024275215.1 Candidatus Zixiibacteriota bacterium
TCGGGGAGCATCGGCGATGGTCAGCTTCTCTGGATCGATTACCGGATCGAAAGTTCAGCATTCAGCGATGATGCGATACTTAATGCGATTGTCGAAGCTTCAACACAGCTCGATAGTCAGGTTGATCCGACGGTCGGCGCTGATGCGTCATCGATTTTGACTGTTGCGGAGACATACCTGACTGTTTCTCTGCTTGCTCAGATCAAAGCGCTGGAGCTGCTCCAGTCGAGTTCTCTCTCATCGGGTGACAAGAGCAGAATCTCGGCGAGCCTGCTTGAAATATCGAATCGTTACAGGGAGAGCTTTGCCGAGTTGATCAAACCATATCGTAACAGAAAGCCGACACTTGCAGGGCCGGTAAGGTCATAGTCAAAGGAGCAAATAGTGAATAGTACTCTGGCATATCTGCGGGGCAGACGATTGTGGGTGGTCGAAAATGTCTCCGTATGGGGAAAATTGTCGGCATTCGCTGGTAACTTTCTTCTTACTGAGGAGACGAGCAGTTCAAAACGGTTGCTGTTCTGGCAGGTAATGCTTGGCGGCGACAGGCAGCAAATCAATTTCGCTGATCTTGTCGACATCAACGGCAATGCTCTGCCGGATGAAATATCCAGACCGAAAGTTGTCGTGATGCCGAAAACCGATGTCGATGTCATTGTTGTCGGAAGAGAGTCGAATAGATCATTCACAATCGCCAAGACTGATGAAACATCATCATCGGGTCTCGTTGACCTGATGATATTCGAGGTGGGAGTATGATTACCGAAAACCTGAAACTTGTGGTATGTCCGGAATGCGGGCAGATCAATATATGTAATGAAGATGTCTGCGTATGTCCTGTCTGCGCGCATGGGAACGATGTTACCGATGCAATCAGAATCGAGTTGTCGCGATAGTATATGACCGCAGATAGAAAAAGAAGGAAAGCGAAGTCGAGACGTCCTTCCGACTCCGAGATGGTCGAGGAAATCCTTCGCGGTATCCACGAGAAACTCAAAGAGAAGGGCTACGAAGCGAAGGTCGCAGACTTCCTGAAGGTACTTGAAATGAAATATAAGCTCAAGTTGACTGACGACGGCAAACAGAAACTGCTCGACCTGATCGAGTCTGCTCGCCGGAAAGAGCTTGGTGGAAATGAGGAGGGTTAGGTGAGATCGATTAGATTAGCGGCTGCCTGTTGTGCTGTTGTCCTGTCGATGTCAACGGCCAGCGCGAGTGTGTTGATTCTCGATGATACTCTGACTGTATTCGATGGCGAAATGTATGGTGGGAACGGGTGCAATTCTGAAATGCCGACAGTAAACTGTCAGTATTTCAATCGGGGTGGTGCATGGATATTCCAGGTTGGTAAAACCGCTACGCATATATCGACTGCTTACCGGACACTGATGGGGTTCGACTTCTCAGACCTGCCGGACCACAATAATATCATAATCGATTCCGCCATCCTCAGACTCGTGGTTTACGATGTGGTTGAAGAAGACTCGGTGCTGTACATCGGATTTCAGTCGCTGAAATATGATGTCATCGAGGGGTGGATCAGCGATTATGCGAAACCGTCCGATTCATCGTTCACATGGTCAGCAAGGATATTTAAGCTGAATGCCGACACAGTTCTCTGGCAGCAGGGTGGCGCAGAGGGGGATGATGATCGTGAAGACTCGATCCTTGCTGTGTCACCGCCGATTGACACCGCAGGCATCTACAGGATAGAAGTTACGAATATGATAAAATACTGGATGGACAGTTCCGCAACCGTACGATGGTGTGTGCTGGCCGATACGGTTACTTTAGGCGGAGGCAGGGCTTCCGCGAGAAAGACATTCCTGTCATCAGAATATTATATTACGGCTGACAAACCGAGGCTCGAAATCTATTACAAGGCAACAGGTCGTCGCCGTGAGAATCTGCTTAGCGGAGGATTAGTCAAATGAGTTTGTTTTCAGGGTTGAGAGTAATTCCGGTCATCCTGCTGTTGCTCGTTGTTGTCATACAGCCCGAAGCTGCCGGTCTTGGAGTGTCGCCGCAGTTTGTCGGCAATGGGTCGGATGACTCTGTGTATGTGACATTTGTGTCGATTGACACATCATACTATTCAGAAGTCGGCAATCTCGACAGCCTCGATATTCTCAGATACATGCCGAATGGTATGTTACTCGATTCGACATCGGAGAATGCCTCGAATGTTCTTAATCCAACCAAAGGATTCTACAGGGCAGGCTTTCGAGCGTCCGATGGGTCGGGCACAATGGGTGTTTATACAGTCGTAGTGCGGGGTTGGCTTGCCGGAAAAGAGAGGGGAATCGCATCCGGAGCATACGAGGTTATCGACGAGAACATGGATGATTACCTTGGGAATTTCGATTCGGCTGCAATCGCGAGATCTGTCTGGGATAACGATGTTGTCACCGCAATCGACAGGCGAATCAGATACGCCGACAGCGTAGGGACTGCGCTGAGTGTGCCGACATCAGGATCGGGAGCGTATGCGTGCAGCCTGTACTACTTCGATACTTATGACACTTCGGCGATTCAGGGAGTGTTTTCACGGGCGATGAACAATTCACAGACCGCGACAGCGGGCATCGGGCTGACGAATCCCGATGGACTTGTTGTCATGTCGCTCGACAATGCCGTCTATCGAGTATGGTCATATTTGAGCGGCTACACGTTTTCGCCTCTGCCGGATTCAGTCGGTGTTGTGAATCCGTCGGTGGTGGATACGATATGGGGAACGGCTTTCGATCCGGGGGATCCGATTACACCGTCTTTGTGTCGTGTTTATGGATGGGTGCGGGACCTTTCGGGGACAGCCATCAGCGGTGCAACTGTCACGGCGAGCGTGAAAGAAAGTCCACTGAGATACGGATCGAATATCATCTCGCCATATTTCAGATCGACTATGTCCGACTCGACAGGGTACTGGTATCTGGATTTGTTGCCATCTGAGAATCTCGACCCATCGACGACAGTTTACTCATTTTCGATATATTATCTGACTGGGGCTATCGCTGTGAAAGAGGTAGCGGTGCCTGATACAACAAGCTGGGAATTGAACTGGTAATAACAGGAGGAAACAACGATGTGGCTCACAGATAACAGTGGAGTATTTGTTGCGATAGTCGCAAGTATTGTTCTGATGTCGGCGTTGTATCTCGTCAGGAGATACATACTCCCACTGCTTAAGATCGAACAAAACAGGAGATATGCCGAATGGATAGCGAAAATTGCTGACGAAATCACAGATGATCTTGTCGGGCAGTACCCTGAGAGAGACTGGGCTAAGATGCTTGATGAACTGGTCGATGGTGTGATCAGAATCTGTGGAGTGTCACCCGAAACGGCACGACGCGCTGCAGGCGCTGCCATCGGAAGACGCAACGGGGGAGAAGCGGGTTTGTCAAATAGTACGAACTGACCTGCTTCCTAATCGCCTGATAAATCTTAAGCTGTAGCTGACAGCAGACAGGGCGATCATACCAACAGCCAGAAACATAGAGGGTCTTTTTAGAGGATCGATAGTCAGAACATAGACGAAAACCATGATCGCCATCGATAAGGCGGTGAGTTTGCCGATCATATTAGAAGGCAAAATCAGATTCTGTTTTTTCATAAATGCGACTGAAAGAATGAGGATTGCGACCTCACGAGACAAGACCAGAATCAACACCCAGAGGGGAAAGTCTGCATATATATAGAGAACGACAAGCATTACGCCTACAGTCAGTTTGTCAGAGATCGGATCGATTATCTTGCCGAGATCGGAGCATTGATTTAATTTGCGAGCCAGCATACCATCGAAAACATCAGTGATAATGCCGATTCCGACAAGAATTGCCGCATATATCCTGAATTCAGGATTCTGTGTGCTGACGATATACGCAAGCAATGGCAGAAGAAGAATCCTGATGCTCGACAGGATGTTTGGGATCAGCAGAAAATCTCTGAGACGTACTTGCATGACCGGATATTACACTCGGCGCGCCGTTCAGTCAATTCAAAAAGACTATATTTCATTAGCAACGGAAATGTGACGGGAATATGGATTCCGATTTATGGGCTTATTGCAAAATCCCATCATCCATTGTGTCAGGTCGCAACGATGCAACTTATTTTTTCAACACGCCCTTTTGTCGAAATGACAGGGGAGAATGGCATCAACAAATTTCACTGTGCGTATACAAATGAACAGGAATACTCGCAGATATTATATGCCGGACCTGATCCGGCATATAGCTACATAACAGGTGAGTGTGAACCATAATAGTCCGGATATGTCTGATTTTGGTTGCACTTGTCTGTTCAGCACGTAAATTTACACGAATGGCGAGTGTAGAATACATTGATGTCGATGACATCAGAATCGCATACACATCGAATGGTGAAGGCAAACCGCTTGTGTTCCTGCATGGTTTCACATATTCGAGCTACAGCTTCAGGTACAACATACCGATTCTCTCACAATTCTCGCGAATGATTTGTCCCGATCTTGTGGGACATGGTAAGTCGGATAAGCCGCGACGGTTCAATTACAGCCTGAAAAATCAGGCGTTGTTACTCAGGAAATTCTGCGGGAAGCTTGGCCTCGATAAAATCGATCTTGGCGGCTGCTCGATGGGTGGCGCACTGGCGATGAAGTTCACCCTGGCTTATCCGGATATAGTCGACCGTCTGATTCTCGTCGATTCGGCGGGTATCGATGATGATGTGAAAGCATCTTCGACATATCTGGATATCCCAGTGCTTGGATATATCTTCGCGCTGATTGCAACTATACGTTTCAGGAAAAGCACACGGCATCGTATGATGTCGGATGAGGATAAGAGTGGCGATTTTGATGACTACCTTGATGAACTCAACAGCCTGTCCTCTCTTCTTGCCGGAATGCGGAACCTGCTCGCAAATAAGGCGTTCAGAGTTGACGATATTGAGAAGATCACGCAGAAGACATTAATCGTGTGGGGAGAAAATGACAGCCTGTTTTCATTGGATACGGCTCGTAAATTGGCAGAGAGAATCCCGAATTCCAGAATGATCCTCCTGCCGGATGCCGGACATCTGCCCAATGAAGAAAAGCCGGCTGACTTCAATCAGGTTGTGATTGACTTCCTGAGGGAAAGAATACCGTCAGCCGATGGGACTTGAACAACACTATGAGCGAGCACCGAATCGAACCTGAAATTACTGTTCTCCCAGTCGGGATGCTGGAAGTTAATTGTATCCTTATTTGCGATCCCGCGGACAGGAAAGGGATTGTGATCGACCCGGGCGATGAGGCTGAAAGAATTGCCAACAAAGTAAAACAACTTGAAATTACACCGGAGTTGATAGTTGTCACGCATGGGCATGGCGATCATCTCGGTGCAGTGGATGAACTGAGAGAACTTCTATCCGTATCTGTTGCGACGGGCAGGAAAGACGCAAATATGTTCACAGATGCAAATCTCAATCTCTCGGCAGATATAGGTCTTAATCTCGTACTTGCGCCTGCGGATATACTGCTCGACGATGGCGACAAAGTGAAGTGTGGCAATATCGAATTTGATGTCATCGATACTCCGGGACACACTGCGGGCAGCATTTCGCTGGTGTATGGCAGGCATGCAATCGTGGGAGATGTGATATTTCAGGGGTCGATAGGACGGACTGATCTTCCCGGTGGATCGTTTGATACTATGCTTGGATCAATCAAAGAGAAAATACTGACACTGCCTGACGACACTATCATCTATCCCGGTCATGGCCCGATAACCACAGTCGGAGACGAAAAAAGAACA
>JAJRZO010000067.1 GCA_024275215.1 Candidatus Zixiibacteriota bacterium
AGATTGTCGGCAGGCCATTCGGCTTAGCAACGATTCATGCGTTTGATCCATACGGAAATGCTGCCCTTGATTACGACGCCTCGATAGATACGGTCATGATAACTTCTGACGGTCCGGGAACCGTGACACCCTCACGGCTCGATACTGATTCGAGCTTCATTGATGGACTCTGCGATCTCACACGATTCGGTTTTGTGTATGATGGCCCGGCACGACTGTTGACATTTACAGTGTTGTCAGACTCAGGCATCACCGGTGTGTCTAATTATGTCGAGATCAACTCAGCGAAGATAGAACTTCTGGAGCTTGATAAAGAACAGTATTTCAGGGGTGACACAGCCTCAGTAACAGTAACGATCACCAACTACGGTTCTTTCGATACGAGAATCGCAGATATATCGTTGTTGTCTTCTCAGGGTTCTCTTGCAGTGACAACCTATTCCCCTGAGCTTCCTGATACTATAAGCGGAAACCAGTCTCGTGATTATGAATTAACGATTGTCATCCCTGTCAGTTTCGATCCGCAGATGACCCATTTCGGCGCCGCATTCAGCGCCTCGGCGAATGGCCAGCAACTGACAGACACAAGTGCATATCTCGATTCGGCGCAAATTCTCAGTCAACAGAATCTTGTTTACACAGAGTCATCGCTGTCGCCGCATGCAGTCTCCAAGGGAGAGACATATTCATTCTTTTGTCAGGTGCAGCATGTCGGCGCAGTTAATGTCCAGCTCGATACTTCGAGTACGATGAAGATTGTTTCTGATATTGGGGATACTCTTGTCACACAGTTAGCTAATCCGATCCCGATTCCGGCAAATGCTCAGCCGATCACATTGTTTTTCGAGGACAAGCAAATTGAGCATGACTTGTCATCGGGGATGTATCATGTGCTCCTGTTCCTGAGAGGTACTCAGGGAATTATCAGTTACAGCGAAGATATATCGCTCACAGATTCGATTTTGATTCAGACGCCGTCATCAATTCGATTCGTCGAAGGAAGCTTCACGCCTGTAGCGGCCTTCCGAGGGATGGAAATCACGCCGGAACTGACTGTAGTAAATGATGGCGAAGCTATGCTGGAACTTGATACTGAGCGTTCGCTGCTCAGGCTAACCGCTGGTGATGATGAAATCCGCTTCACTATCGATAAGACGATATCTACGGAAATCGCGGATTCAACGTTGTTGAGATTTACGACGAAGACTGTCAGAATCTCGTTTCCGCTTTCAACGAATTCGCTTACTCTGGAGCTATACGGCGAGGAGAACGATCACACACGGGATATTCTGATTGATCTCGGTGATGATCTGATTGATTTCCTTCAACAGGCGGCTGTCAGACTTGTGTCACTGACCGCACATTCTCCCAACATTCCGAATATCAATGTTGGAATGGGGTTCCAGCTTACGGCAGTCGTAAGGAACGAATCAGAAGAAGAACTCAGAGATATCGTGATTGGATTCGCATCTGATGGGTTGTCGATCTTCGGTGATACGATGGTGTTAAACAGTCTCGGTGTCGGCGAGACCGATTCTGTGGTTCTGGATGTAACCGCTGCGACCGAACCGAATCCATCAGAGTTGTTCACAGCTTCCATCGCATCTGCGAGTGGCGTATTGACCGGTCAGGATGCGACTATACTCAGTCCGATTGATAATACTGCCGCAGTAAATATACAATCGGGAGCGTTGATTGATCTTGATGCCCGGATTGATAGTCCTCCTGCTGCTGTCGATGGCATTCTTTCATTCGGTCAGACATTTCATGTTACTTCTGAATTCGCGAACATTGGACAGGCAAAGGTCGGCGAAGGCGAAATCACACTCACGCTTCCAGACCCTGCTTTTGAAATAGATGATCCTCTTTTTGTTCAGGTATCAGTTGGGGAAAAAGCCGGATGGACTATCACGGCTCCGCGCAAGAATGGACAGTTTGATCTGATCGTTGAGTTGACTCAGATTCCGCTCGATTCCAACTCACGCGATGCAGCCGAGATATTGCGTGGCGCTGATACGATACATATTGCGGTTGAGGAAGAGGACCTGAAGCTTCGGGTATACCACAAATTCCTTTCGGCGGATATTGTCGGTCCGGGGGAGCAACTCGATCTACTGAACCTCTCTTTCACTGCGATTGCAGATAACGATCAATCCCGGATAAGGATCGATGAAATCACGCTTAAAGTACTTGATCGAAACGGCTATCCTCTCAATGCGAGCGATCTGTTCAGTTCCGCGTCATTAGATATCGGATTCAGCGGGCAGTATTCGGGAAGCATGGCAGATGACAGGATTGTGTTTGGCATCGGCGATGTCATCATTTCGCGCACAGATACAATCGAGGGGGACATTTCAGTACGGTTGCGAGAGGATGTTGACTCGGAGAATTTCTTCGTGTCGATTGACAGCGGTGGTATCGATGCAATTGACTATACATTTAATGTCGAAGGTGAACCTGTCGTAGTGCTCGGCAAGGGAGGTGACCCGCTGAAGGGCGGCGCAGGTTATGGAATTGTTCCCGCCGGACTTGAGGCTTCGTTTTACAATTATCCGAACCCGTTTGCGGCAGGTGACGAGGAGACAAACATAGTCTATTCACTTTCTCAGTCCACGGATGTACTGATAGAGATATTCACCCTTATCGGTGAAAAAGTATACTCTGAATCGATTTCAGCGGGCGATGCCGGCGCGAGACGTGGAATGAATGCGCTGATATGGGATGGCACTAACAGCCGGGGAGATGTCGTCAGAAATGGCGTCTATATAGCGGTGCTGACTCTCGGTTCCGGCGAGGAAGTCCGAACAAAGATCGCTGTGGTGAAATGATGAGATTGCGAATCATACTGATATGCTCGATTGCATTGATTGCCTGTTGTGGTGATGTGTCCGCTCGCGTTCCACAGGGTGGAAGAGAGTCGCTTTTTGTTCTTGGTGCGGGTGCGCGTGCGCTCGGAATGGGTGGCGCATTCACGGGTGTCGCCAACGATGTTTCGGCGTCATACTGGAATCCTGCCGGGCTTTCACTATTACAGCATCGCGAGCTTGGCGTAATGCATGTCTCTTTGTACGAGGAAACGGCTTATGATTATGCGTCCGCAGCATGGCCGATACTCGATATTGGAAC
>JAJRZO010000068.1 GCA_024275215.1 Candidatus Zixiibacteriota bacterium
CCGCCATTCGGCCCTGAGAGTATCTTGAAATCTACATCGACTCCCTGTTGTACGGGATTGCCATATCTGTCACGGCAATATGCGTAGAGCAATGTGGATTCGGTACCTCCTGTGGCTTTGACCTGAATATCAGGGCTGGCAGATTCGAGTTCGATATATGCGACTTCCGAATTCGGTCTCAGCGAGAGAGTCAGTTCATCCCAGCTTGGATTGGGAGCATTCCCGATGGTTGTGCGCAGAAACACCAATCCGGACTGAGTGCCGGAAGTATATGTAAATGTCGCTACGCTATCGACAGTAGTCACTGTGGCGGGAACATTTCCGATCCTGTCCCAGATACCGTTGTCGTTAGCATCCCAGACGACATTATCCACATTCTCGGTGAAATAGCCATCTCCATTGACATCTTCGAATCTCTCACCCACTTCGAGTCTGACTTCAGTCCCGTTCTGCACTGAAATTCCAGCGGCTCCGGGATGTATTATCAGAGTGATTTCAGTCTCATCCTGCCCGTCGGCAAGGATAAACTCATCCGGAATCTGATACTCGAAGTTGTAATTCGATTGCGAACCATCACCACCGCCGCCGCTTCCCACAGCAACATGTACAAGCCTCGATGTCTGGTTAGTGCTGTTTCCGGCAACCTGGACCCAGATCGTGACTTCGCCAGTATCGATGGGAAGGAAATCCGACGCAAATGAGCCATCGACACGTGTGGTATCGATAGCTTTCTGGAAATATCCCATCCACAACGGATCAGCGTACAGATAGACCTGCACGAAATTGACGCCGACATTATTCGAATCGACTATGAAACCGCTAACATTGACCGACTGATTGCTTTCAATCGTATCACCAACGTCCTCCATGAATCGCGTGATTCTCAGGTTTTCGTCAATGACAGGATTATCGCCGCCGCCGTTATTGTTGACCAGAGTATCATCTCCGCATCCGGCGAATGCGATCAGGAGTCCGACTGCAACCAATCCGAGCCAGAGGCAGTTTCTTGACCTTTTCAATATCTTCCTGAACATGCTGTATCGCTCCTTATATCGATTTCAAGGCTCGCCGCGTTACGGATTGTCTGTCTTTGACGCAATACTGTTTTCGACAATCGTTGGGGTTACGAATATTATCAGGTCGCGGTTTTCGACTCTTTTCTTGCGATACTTAAACAAATAGCCAAGGATCGGCAGGTCCTTGAGAACCGGAATACCCGTTTCGTTCTCAATCAGGTCCTGCGTAGTAAGCCCACCGATCACAGCGGTCTGCCCGTTGTCGACCACGACATTGGTCTCGGCATTGTTCGTGTTGATAATCAGGCCGTTAGGATCGAATTCATAAGTCGAACGCTCAGGCTTAAGGTGCATGAGAATCCTGTTTTGCGATGTGATGTGCGGTGTAACTCTAAGAATCGTTCCGACCTCTTCATAGATAATCACAACATTTCCGGAGCCGTCGAACTGCTTTACAGGGATCTTCTGCCCCATTTGGATACGCGCTTCAAGATTGTCAATCGTCGTTATTTCGGGATGCGCAATGATTTTACCCTTGCCGTCACCTAACAGCGCAGCGATTTCCGCCTGTAATTCCCAACCGTCCTGAATGGTACCGAATGTAAAATTAAGGATGGGATCGGCGACATTATCAGCACCGTTCATCTGCGTTTCGTGATTATAACTTGTGTTGTCAGTCTTTGTCTTCGAGCCTTTGATATCCCAGTTGATTCCGATCTCCTCGAGCGCTGATGATGACACCTCGACGAGTTGCGCAGAAATCTTGATCTGCGGCGTTTCACGATCAAGATCTTTCACGAAAGATTCAACGACATCCAGATTCTCAGGAATATCCTGGACAATCAGGGCGTTGGTGCGAGCATCGACCTCGACATTTCCTCTCGCTGTCAGCAATGACTTGATTGGCGTTGCCAGATCAGGCGCCGAAGCATGATCGACATTGATAATCCGGCTTTCGAGCTGGACAATGTTGTCATGATCCGCCTGATGTTGCTGGAGCAACCTGGATTCCTCCATCCACTGCTTAGTGGGAAGAACTCTCAGGTAACCTGTCTCCTCCACAGCGGTGAGGCCATAAGTCTTCATCACGATGTCAAGCGCCTGTTTCCAGGTGACATCCGTCAGATTCAGCGTTACCATAGCTTCAACGCTCGGCGCCGTCACGATGTTGACCTGTCCATAATCAGCAAGCTGATTCAGGACATATTTGATGTCCGCGCCCTGAAAACTGAGTGACTTGATTACGCCACCCTTCGATGAACCCTGACCATTGAGAGAAACTGCTCCCAGCATCAGCAAAAACACCAATGTCAGCGCTGTCAACGATACGATTCTGATTCTTCTCAATCGCATTTTATCCTCACTTTAGTCATCCGTTTCTATCTTCAACGCAATGGTGCGACTCCAACCGTATTCACTTAAATGGAATATGATCTTGTTCTGACCGATCTGAACGACATAACCATTCTTGACCGGATCGCCATCTTTCAGGATATATCCATAACCTTCAAGGTCCTCGAGGAGAGCACTGGCTTCATCATTAGCCTGAAGCACTCCGACAAGACGCAGCGTTTCCACATCGGGAATCTCGTCCGGCCCATCTCCTGACCGCCCCCGACTGTCGATGAGCGCTGCGAACGGATCAGGCTTTCCCCAGGACTGGTAGGTTACAACTTTACGTTTCGGGAACCTGTCAGCAAGCGTACCGGATACTCTGGTAGGTGCGTCAGGATTCTTCCTGAATTCCTTGTCATCGGGTTGCTTACCGGGCACATTTGGTTTCGGAGTCTCTGCAGGTACAGAGTCATCCAAATCTTTCTTTATATCGTGCTCCTGTGCTCCAGTCTCTTTGTTGACAGCCGAGTCAGTCAGGCCCGCCGGATGCAACGGTTTGTTCTCGACAACCGGCACCTTCGGAACTGGCACAGTCTTTTCCTCAACAATCGGTGACTGGACAGGCTCCTTTTCAGCCTGAGCAACTACAACAGGATCATTACTTTCTTTTTCAGGTTCCGGGACAGCCTTGACTACAACCGCTTTTTCAGACTTTTCTACCGGCGCATTCTCGCTGGCTTGCAGCTCAGGCAAATCCGGTTCCAGTTCGACATCAGGCATTTCAAATTCCGGCTGGAAGATTTCCATCGCAAGCGTCGGCTCTTTGTACTCTTTTTCAGGCTCTGCTTTCTCGATAGTTTCCTCTGTAGCAGGACTTTGTTCCTGTTCAGTTTCACGGGGCTGAACCTGATGCTTTACCCATGAGGGAAGCTTAGGGCCTTCCTTTGGCTTCTCAGAGACTGCACTGCTGACAAGCACCGGTTCTTCCTCGAAATCTTCTTCAACTATCTTACTCGGCGTGCTGAGCGCCAGTTGGAGTTTCTCAGTTTCTGAGATGGGCTGAGCACACCAGAATGGAAATTCCGGGTCGTTTGGCGTAATTAACGCAATGGTCACTTTATTGCCGGATGACCTTGTCTTGTATGTTACTTTGCCGTTTACATCGAGCACTATTCGGACAGTCTTGTCGGGCTTGACTGAGAACTGGCTTGTACGTATGCTCGTAATAGTCCGGCTCGGCAGATCGGTGAAATTAAAACGCGGCAGTTCATGTTGTGCATTCTTGATATCGATCACAACCCGATACGGTTTGCCCGCACCCGGATCGACAATCTCATGCGTGAATTCGACAGGTTCGGAAGTATAGATAGTGACCTCCGTGAAACTGTCGATCTTCTTGAGACTGATGTTGTCGACTGTTACTGCGGCCTGAAGGGAAGTCGATAACCCGACGATACCGAGCACGACCGCGACAATAAGCAATTTCTTGGTATAGCGGCTCATATCGCACCTACTCACTTATTCCACTGAAGTTTTTTCCATCCGGAAGAACGAAATAGGTCGTCAGGATCATCTTCGCTTCCAGGGTTCTCGAATCATGCATTGCTCTCTTATCGGTCTCCTGCTTGAGGGATGTCTCAGGCAGACCCTCAATCTCAACATTGCTGACATTTGTGATAAACGGGAAATTCGCAACGCTCGCGAGGAATTCGCCGAGTTCGTGATAAGTCCCGGTAAATTTGAGTTTGTGATCAGCAATCTGGTAGTACTCAGCCGATCTGGTCTCGACCGGTTCGAGTTCCAGCAGTCTCGATTGTGTTATGGACGCTGCAGAATGAAGCTGCATTAAGAATCTTGGTAACTGGCGTTCTTCCGGTAGCAGAGTTTCGATGTCTTCATAGCGTTGACGGAGCTGATCGTACTCACTTCGCAGCCCGTCAAGGCTCTTCGCCTTCAGTTCGACAGCCTTCAGATCACTCATTATAGATTCATACTGGCTTCTTTTTGCGACGAGCTGTTCATCATTCGATGTGTAGACCCTGGAATACCAGAAGTAAACGACAAGGAAAAAGCCCATCACCAACAGGGCGAGCTTCTGTGTTTTCGGATCTTTGAGGTCCATCTATTTCCTCCGTGAGCTATTTCTCGGCAATGGCCGGGCCTGGAACGTTCTCGATCGGCATATCGTCATTCGGAGCCTGATCGAACACGAGATCGCATCCCACTTTGAATTTGTATGCGTTCACGCCTGTGACCTGTTCTTCCTTGGCAAAATCCAACTCGATATTATCGAAATAGGGTGATTTGGTCAGCCCTACCATAAATGACGCAATTGAACTCAGGGTAAAGGCATATCCCTCAAGTTCAGTCGGTACCGGTTTGTCAAACAACAGACCATTATCGACAACGGTCGTTGTATCTGTCTGATTCTGGCCGGGAACGGCCTTTGGACGCCTTGGAGCCTCGGGTTCTCTCATCTCGGCAACTCTCGTTATCCACAGGAAATCCGGGACTCTCTGATTCAGATCTTCAAGAATGTTGACCCACACAGCCCTGTGTTTATCAAGATTCTCAATCGCTTCCATTCTCATGAGGATTCTTTCCTTGAGAACAGTCAGGTCATCGATCAGCCTGATGTCTTTCTCAAGTCGAGTCCGTTCGGCGCTTGCCATGGCAATACTATGGTCGAGTGACGACAGTTGATAACGCTGATAGAATGTCACCACAACAAAGAGCAGTACCAGAGCGCCTACACCGACAACTGAGTAGATCGCCTTCTTATCGAAGTGGAATGTCCGTGCACGACGTCGATATTCCTTTGGCAGAATATTTATTTCAATCATTGTGCTACTTCACCTTTCTCGCAGCCAATCCTATCGGTACCGCAAGCAGCGGCGCGATTCGCTCAGGCTGTATGTAGCTGAACATGTCCGGATCGTATTCGATATTTCTGAGAGGATTTGCAATCTCAATCGGAACATTGAGTTTTGACTGGATAAACTCCGGCAGGAACGGGATCAACGCTCCGCCGCCTGACAGGATGATCCAGTCGATGGCATTGACTTTGGCTATCGACTTGAAATATGAGAAAGCAACTTCGATTCCTGAGATCATTTCCTCAGCGGATGTTACAATTGTCGCCTTTAGCATATCCTGATCGATGGAGGTTTCCATTTCCCCCTTGATCGCTTTTGCGGCAAGTTCCTGATTCAGTCGGAATTCCCGCTGGATCGTGTCGAAGATGACTCTGCCACCTGCGGAAACATCACGCGTCGAGTGATATTTGCCATCCATAATAAACGTAACATTCGTCACATCATAACCAACATTGATAAGTGCCGTGACCCTGTCCGGATCGATGTCATAGTTGATCTCATACGCATTCAGGATTGCAAATGCGTCCGTATCAACCAGAACCGGCTTCAGCCCCGCATCCGTCACTACCTCAAGTATAGATGTAAGAAACTCGTTGCGGGCAGCTACGAGCAGAACATCCATCTTGTTGGTTTCTTCGTCAGAGTCGATGATGTGAAAGTCCATCGTGACATCCTCAACATCGAATGGAGCGCGCTGCTCCGCCTCGAACAGGATTGCCTGCTCGGCTTCTGTGCCGGTCTTTCTGTCAATCGTGAACTTGTCGGTCAGCACACCATGGCCCGACACAGAGATAGCCACCTCCCTGATACTCGGATCTGTCTGCTCAATGAGATTCTGGATGGCGAATATGATAGTGTCGCGATCCTTAATCTCTTCCGCAACGATCGCCTCTGCCGGAAGCTCGCGGATTCCCATAGAACGAATGGCATAATTCCCGCCCTTGTTTTCCATCCTGACGAGCTTGACTGACGATGAACCGATGTCGAGACCGGTTGTAACCTTATTCCTGGATCCAAACAGCATAGCGTTCACTCATGTTATAGTTTCTTGCCGAAGCTGTCGCAGAGCAATCGAGATATTGGTTCTGCGCCATACCAGCCTCGAAAAACCTTTCGCACTACAATCTTATTATCGTCTCGCCACCTCAAAAATTGAGAGCCGCAGGAAAAAAAACGTAACAGAGTGGAATGCTCAGGAATTGAACAAGAAAGCCCCCCCTTACGGGGGGGCACCCAAACAGGAAAGGAGGAAGGAATGGGCTTAATTATCTACCCAGTCGACTGAAACACGCCCCGTGGCTGCGAGAACTGAAATACCAAGCGACTGATAGTTGCCGTCATCGTAATTAGTCCCGTCTATGTAACCGGTCTCACTTGCGCGACCGTTCGGCAAAAAGCAAATCGTCTGGTTCGGAAATGACACCCAGAACCATTCGAAATCCGCTTCGACAGAGTCAACTCGCACAACTGAGTCGCCCGGTTCGTACGAATACCCTGACTTGTTGACCTTATCCTCGAAGATAACAAGTTTGTTTGCCGTCGTATCAAAATAGACGCCATACTGCTTCTGGTGGCTGATCGCATAGGATCTCGCCCCTCGCAGTGATGACTGAATGTCTGTTGCAAAGTTGTGCCACTTGATCTTCCTGATAGCGCCTGAGAAATCGTGGACGAATAGGCCGGCAACTATCGCAATGATAACCGCGATGATCATTAGCTCTATCATTGTGAAGCCGGACTGTTTAGAAACTCGCATGCTTACCTGCCTGCCTGATGGACTTGTTTTCAACGCACCCTGATTAAAGCAACAGTCATGCCCTGCGCAGGTCGAATCCAACCGAATCGTGAATCCCATATTGGACAGTCAGTTATCAGACATGATTATCAAGCGAACGATCTTCTCAGCCGATACTGTAGGCATGGATGGTCGATTCACTGCGATACGGTATGGGAAACTCCCAATACCACAGGGAACAGACAATGAAGATTGACAATTATAGAATTATGGATATCTTGACTATGAACTGACCTTAGTAACTCATTATGCGAGGAAAACCCATGCACAGCAAAAAGATTATAATTCTGCTTGCTCTTTTCGCGATTACAGCGATCACAGGAGTATCTCCCGGCGCTCTGGACAAAGGCAACGAATCTGAGCAGTTTATCAGGAATAGGGCTGAAAAAGTCATCTCGGAACGCACGGCAGATTATCTTTCATCTCACGCAGTTGACGGATCAGTCAAGATATGGGTTTTCTTCACAGATCGGGGAATCAAATCCAGGGCAGAACTTGATCTTGCCGCGGATATGATCTCCCAGCGCATTTCCGCCAGAGCCATGAAGCGCAGAGCAAAAGCAGGCAAAGATCATGTCACGATAATTGATGTCCCAGTCAAGTCATCTTATGTTAACGCGATTGTCAATTCCGGCGCCAAATTGCGAAGGACATCCAGATACCTGAATGCCGCAAGCTATGAAGCACCGATAGGGATTCTCGATCAGATTGCAGCATTGCCATTCGTTGCAGAGATCAGACCTATGCTTGGCTATGCGAAAAAGTACGATGTCGAAGATCGGGGCAAAGACAAAAACAGCAGCCAAAGTCTTGGATCGGATGACCTGAGTTATGGCGCATCATACGGACAACTGAATCAAATCAATGTTATTCCAGCTCACAATGCCGGATATAACGGCGCGGGGGTACTCGTGGCGATGTTTGATACAGGATTTCGCACAACGCATACCGTTTTCCAGAATATCATTATGTCAGGCAGGCTGATAGCAGAGCACGATTTCGTATTTGATGATGACGATGTCGATAACGAACCTGAAGACTGGCCCAGCGCATGGGATCATGGCACTCTTACATGGTCTACACTCGGCGGCTCATGGGAAGGCTATCATTATGGTCCGGCGTACGGCGCAGATTTTGTCCTCGCAAAAACTGAGGACATCAGATCGGAAACTCCGGTCGAGGAAGATAACTGGGTTGCAGCAATGGAATGGGTCGATTCTATTGGAGCTGATGTTATTTCGTCATCACTCTCGTACACTGACTGGTATACATACGAAGATTATGACGGCAATACAGCAACGACAACGATAGCTGCTGACCTTGCAGCAGAGTATGGAATCGTTGTATGCAATTCCGCAGGTAATTCGGGACCCGGCTCCGGTACAATTGGCGCGCCCGCAGACGCTGACAGCATTCTGACTGTCGGCGCAGTTTATTCATCCGGTACAATCACAAGCTTTTCTTCGCGTGGCCCGACATACGACGGACGAATCAAACCGGAGATTTGCGCGCAGGGTGCCGGCACTGCGTGCGCAGGAGCATCCAGCGACACCGACCTGACCTCAGCGAGCGGAACATCGCTGTCATGCCCGCTGATCGGTGGTGTGGCTGCTGTAGTAATCAGTGCACATCCCGACTGGACTGTGATGCAGGTGCGTGAAGCGATCATGATGACTGCCGACAACGCCGGCACGCCGAATAATACATACGGCTGGGGAATCGCCAATACTTGGGCTGCAATAAACTATACATTTCCAAGCTACGTTCCGGGCGATGCGGATGGTTCCGGCTATGTGGATATTGATGATGTCGTGTTCATTATCAACTATATATTCGGCGGCGGACCAGCGCCAGATCCGTTACAGGCAGGCGATGCTGACGGCAGCGGTACAATCGACATTGATGATGTGACCTATATCATAAACTATATATTCGGCGGTGGCCCACCACCTGTCGGAAAATAAAACAAAAACCCCGCAGGTCAGGAGCCATTTACTCCCGACTTTGTGATCTTATCATTTGTATGCAAGCGGGCAGTCCGCTTGACATCTTGAACTGACATATCATTGGATCCATTATGGCTGGGAAAACATACAAACTAACAACTCTCGTCTTCCTGCTTAGTTGTTTCACTGTAATTGCATCGGCAACGACACTGCCGATCCAACCACCAAACCGATATGTGAGACCAAGACCGGACAATGTGCTGACTCGGAAATCGCGAAACTTCATCACCGAAAAATCGACTGATAGTATTGCAAGAATCTGGGTGTTCTTCACCGATCGAGGCATTAGCACCAACGCCGAATTCCAAACGGCAGCATCAGAGCTGTCAGACAGGATCACACAAAGAGCGCTCAAACGCAGAGAAAAAGTCGGAAAGGCTGCATTCACAATCATCGATGTGCCGGTGAATCCCGAATATGTTCAGGCTGTTGAATCGAAAGGCGCGAAATTGCGACATGTCTCGCGCTATCTGAATGCAGCAAGTTTTGAAATCCGCCTGAATCGACTCGATAAGATCGCCGGGTTGCCGTTTATCGCAGAAATCAAACCTGTGTTGGCATATCGGAAGGATTACCCTGTAGAATTGAAAAACGATGGGACGACTGACGAGAACAAGAATCGGTCTCCTTCTGACCTGAACTATGGTGATTCATACGGTCAGCTAAATCAGATAAATGTCATTGAAGCACATAATCATGGTTACAGCGGCGCAGGTGTGCTTGTTGCGATGTTCGACACCGGATTCAGGACAAGCCATCGCGCTTTCTCAAAGATCATGACACAGAATCGTCTTATCGCGGCATGGGATTTCGTGTTTGATGATCCTGTTGTCGAAAATGATTGGAAGGATACTCCGAGCGCATGGAGTCATGGCACAAAGACATGGTCGACTCTCGGCGGCTCGTGGCCTGCGAATCTGCATGGCCCGGCATACGGTGCTGATTTCATCCTCGCCAAAACCGAGGACGTCAGATCGGAATTTCCGGTCGAAGAGGATAACTGGGTTGCGGCTGTTGAATGGGCTGATTCTATCGGCGCGGATGTTATATCATCATCGCTGGGTTATACCGACTGGTACGAACCATCGGACTTCGATGGCAACACCGCAACCACGACAATCGCTGCCGACATGGCTGCAGAATATGGCATTGTCGTCTGCAATTCCGCAGGCAACGGCGGACCGTCGGCATCCACACTCGGCGCACCGGCGGATGCTGACAGTATTATCACTGTGGGTGCGGTTCAGTCATCAGGCATAATTGCATCGTTTTCATCGCGCGGTCCGACCGCGGACGGACGTATCAAGCCGGAGGTTTGCGCGCAGGGTTATGCTACGGTCTGTGCGGGAGCTGATGATGATTACGATCTCACGACCGCGAATGGGACATCGCTTTCATGTCCGTTGATCGGTGGAGTTGCTGCGCTTGTGCTCGAAGCTAATCCCGACTGGACGCCAATGCAGGTACGCGAGGCGATTATGATGACTGCCGACCGCGCAGGCAACCCCGACAATACCTATGGCTGGGGGATCGCCGACGCATGGGCGGCGATGAATTATTGCTTCGAGGATCAACCGTATGTTTCAGGCGATGCCGATGGTTCTGGATATGTAGATATTGATGATACGGTCTATGTTATCACGTACATCTTTTCAGGTGGCATGCAGCCCTGCCCGCTTGTTTCCGCCGATGCAGATGGAGCAGGCGGCGTCGACATTGACGATGTTGTCTATCTGATCAATTACATATTCGGCGGCGGCCCGCCACCAGCCTTGTAATCTTGCAACTCAAAATCCTGCGCTTTCTGGTGGTTCTCACGTCCCAAGTGGACGTGAGCTACAAGACTGAAGAACCGGGCCATCAGGAAAGATTCCTGGCGACCCGGAGATACAAAACAGCGGAATCTCGCAGGTCAACCCCACTTGGGGATTGACACCACACTGCGCAACAGATGCCTGGAGGTTCTCCAAACAGTGCCATTCAACCCAAGTAGGGAATAATCAATCCTGCCGCTCCGGGTTCTTCCCTACTCGATATGTAAGAGTTTCGATCCGCAGGCTACGGATTACCGAACAAGTAAACAAGAAGCTTACCACCGACACTACCGGTTGTAGCAAAGAGTGCGTTACTCCCTAAAGGTGTGACAACCGTCACGTAATCCCAGACATAGTAATATTCTCCGGTAATTTGTATTTCATACCGTTTATAAGTATCATTCCATGTACACGAAGTGATATTTGATCCCGACGCAACAACCCCGCTCAGGTATATCACACCATAAGCCACTACACCGGAAGGTGGATCAGATTTATAGGTAATAAAGCTGAAACCTTCCTTAACTGGTGATGGAAGACAATCCGATGCTCCCCAGGCGCTACCATTCCACATCATTACCTGATCCGTAGCTGCGCCATTCTGCCCAATGTCGTCAAACTGAATAGTACCATTCTGGATTTTAGCACTGGTTACGGCATTGTTTTGTATCTTGGCACTGGTTACAGCGTCGTCCTGTACTGAACGCGCGTTCAGGCTGTATGCCGATGATGTCAGTTGTATTCGCGGCAATTCCGTGCTTGGTGGTTCGACCATAATTCCAAGCCAGTATGTTGCATCAAATGGCACACTGGTCAGACTTGTTATTGTTCCAAGGATCACATGGAAACGACCCTCAACAACCGGGACATTAGAATGAAGCTCTTGCCATAGAACAGAACCACCTGTTTCCGCATCATACAGCTTAAATTGGAGATCATAATTGCCATCCGGCACGAGATCCCCGGTTGATGTTGCAAGAATTCCCTGATAGCTGATCGTGTTGGGAACATCCCCATACAAACTTGGCGTCAGAGCAATCAAAGCAAGCACGGCAAACATTAGTAATTGTTTCATTTTACACTTCTCCTATTTCGTATTAGTTGTTTTCACAAGGTTTCCAGAAAATCGATCATTTCAACAGCACAAGCTTTTTCGTTTTCACAAAATCTTCCGCTTCGATTCGATAGTAGTAAACACCGCTGGACAAACCATCTCCATTGAGAGTGACCTCGTGTTTCCCAGCAGATAATTCCCCGTCAACAAGAGTAGCGACCTTCTGGCCGAGGATATTATAGAGTGTCATCCTGACACTTGATTGTCTGGGAAGCGTAAAGGCGATCGTTGTTGTCGGATTGAATGGGTTCGGGTAGTTCTGCGACAAACTGAAAGAGGGTGGCAAAGTTGAACCCCAATCGTAATTGTCCAGAACATCCGTCCACAAAACGCCGTAAATATCATGACCAATACCAGACATGATCTGATAACTTCCATTCGAAACAACCCCTACGCATGGCTGCCCGACTGTTCCATCGACTATATATCCACTACCTGAAATCACTCCCCCGCCATTGCCAAAAACCCCATTCAGAAGTGTGTAATCTACCGCCTGAACCTGTGATGAAATAAGAAACAGGCTGACAAATAACAGAAGAGTACAAACAAAAGATGTTGTCCTTTTCGACGGAGCTCTGCTTACAGGAATGATCATACTATCCTCCTCGATTTCTCTTTTGAAGCTTATAATTTACAATACACTACAGAATTGCAATAATGGTTCTGCCTGATTTTCTTTCTCGGAAAGAATAATGTGTGGCATTAGCACTCACTTCGCACAAATAAGTTACCCACTTCACATTTTGATCTATCAAAAGTGATATAAAGGCTCACCTACCTGTAGTCAAATAAAAAACTGTAGAACAGCCCGGCTTTCCTGGGCTTGGTGCCTTGTACTTTGTACGACCTGGTGCCCCAACCTTCGGGTGGGATTCCCTGTCAAAAGTGCACACAGTAGCTGTGAGCACTTGAAATACTCAAGCAGGAACCCTACTCTGTCACTCCCGCGCATAGGCGTGTTGAAAAAGTTAAGTTGCCTCGTAAAGTGCACACGGTAGCTGTGCTGCCGTGTATTTAGTATATTGCATTGCAGATAGTTACAACAGAGAATCCGCAGGGGCACAGCCCCTGCGAGCACTTGAG
>JAJRZO010000069.1 GCA_024275215.1 Candidatus Zixiibacteriota bacterium
ATAGCTACAACTTCTGTGTCAGCAAGCGAACCATCAGAAGCTATGAATCTGACATTGTAGATTCCAGCCTGAGTGTAATCAGGATTGAAATCGAATGTACCTGTGCCATCACCGTTATCCACAAATGACGCATTCGTCGGGACATTCTCGGCAGTCAGCGCAGGAATAGTACTATCAGGATCAGTCGCCGAGATATTGAAATTCAAATTGTTATTTTCGACAACCGACTTAGGCCCGATAGAATCGAGTACCGGAGCCTGATTACCGGCATCGACAACAGTGATAGCTACAACTTCTGTGTCAGCAAGCGAACCATCAGAAGCTATGAATCTGACATTGTAGATTCCAGCCTGTGTATAGTCGGGATTGAAATCGAATGTGCCGGTACCGTCGCCGTTATCCACAAATGACGCATTCGTCGGGACATTTTCGGCAGTCAGCGCAGGAATAGTGCTGTCAGGATCAGTCGCCGAGATATCGAAATTCAGATTGTTATTTTCGACAACCGACTTAGCCCCGATAGAATCAAGTACCGGAGCCTGATTACCGGCATCGACAACAGTGATAGCTACAACTTCTGTGTCAGCAAGCGAACCATCAGAGGCTATAAATCTGACATTGTAGACTCCTGCCTGTGTATAGTCGGGATTGAAATCGAATGTACCTGTGCCATCACCGTTATCGACAAATGACGCATTCGTCGGGACATTCTCGGCTGTCAGCGCAGGAATAGTGCTGTCAGCATCAGTCGCAGAGATATCGAAATTCAGATTGTTATTTTCGACAACCGACTTAGCCCCGATAGAATCAAGTACCGGAGCCTGATTACCGGCATCGTTTACTGTGATTGCTACGACCTCTGTATCAGACAACACGCCATCTGAGGCTATGAATCTGACATTGTATGTGCCTGACTGAGTGTAATCGGGATTGAAATCAAATGTGCCGGTACCATCGCCGTTGTCGACAAATGACGCATTCGTCGGAACATCCTCGGCGGTCAGCGCTGGTGTAGTCCCATCTGGGTCTGATGATGATATGCCAAAGTTGAGATTCGATCCTTCGACCACTGTCTTCGGACCGATTGAGTCGAGCACCGGCGCGCGCTCCACGATTTCGATCATAACCTGATCAACCGACGATTCATCTATGCCATCATCGACTGTGAGGTCAAATGTATAGTTACCATTCGTATTGACAGTGAAAGTCGGATTCACGGCGTTGGTATCGGATAATACGGCTGTTTCCGGTCCGGATGCCTGACTCCAGTGGTAACCGAGGCTGTCGCCATCGGCATCACTCGACGCTGAGCCATCGAGTGTGATCAGCGTATTCTTGAACTGACCGAGCTGATTCGGTCCGGCATGGGCAACAGGCGGAGTGTTGACATAGTACGTGAACCCTCCCGCCAGTGTATCTGAGAGGGCGGATGCTGTATTTGTGACCACGACATCGACAGCGCCGGCACTACCAGCGGGAGTAGTGGCTGTAATCAGTGATGGAGATTCCACAGTTACTGAAGTCGCACTCACCCCACCGAATGTCACAGTAGCTCCGGAAACATCAAAGTCGCTCCCGTGGATGCTTGTAACAGTACCGCCGACTGTCACACCAGTGTTAGGATCAATCGATGAAATCACCGGTGCAGTAGCGCCACTCGAATTGCCATCTACTGTTGCGGAATGTCTCGAGTATTGCCCTGAACCATCCTCGGCAATAACGAGATATGTATATGTGGACACACCATCGACCGTATTGTCATAGAAGAACTCGTCACTTACCCCCGGATCAGACAGATCGCCTGCCGTGTTATCCAGCCTGAAAAGCGAGCCATTCGATGTTGCATCACGCCGATAGACATGATATGTCAATCCTGTCTGTCCAGTCCACGAAATAAGCATTGAACTGCTGGAGACCGCGGTCGCCGTAAGATTAGTCGGCATTGCCGGAAGGCTCGCTGATGCAAGAACGATATTCTCCACCTGATAACTGTTAGATGGAATCAGCTTTGCGAGATGATATGCTTCCCCGTTGGTGATATTCTCAAAGTAGTAATCGTAGGGATTCCCGGCTGCTTCGGTGAGATAATTCTGGAAATCATCGAACCAGTTCCCAGCATCATACCCGGCGCCATCGGATGTCTCAATGCGGATTTCCTCATCGGTATCATCGAGGAACCCGAAAAATGATATTTCTCCGTTTGCCGGTGTCGAGGCATCGGAGTTTTCTACTGTACCGGTAATCGACCCTTGCGCGAATGCAGCAGAGGGTGCAAAAACCAGCATAAGAGCTGTGACTGTCAGGAGAACTATTTGTCGTCCTGAGACCAGTCTTGCGGATATACTTTGTGACCTCACGTCAACCTCCATATATTTCCTATAATCGGAGCATTTTTTCTATCTCATGAGCTATTGCGCCGGAAATACTCCTGACGCAGCGCCGTTTGCCTGATATACTCGTCCGGTTCTAAGCTCAAAATTCACACCAAAACCAGCCGCAAATCTCGATCTGTACGACTGGGATGTTGGCACAAACTCATTGAGCGTATTCATAAGTCCCGGAACATTGTCAATCGCGTCTTGCGCAAAATTGAAATCATCCTCATGTTCAAATGGTATCATTATCAAAGAATAATTTGTCGTGCTTGTAGTCACTATATCATAGCTCAGACTGCCTGAATCAGGCACCTGGCCCGCGATACTCCACACAAAATCGCTCGCGGCATTGACCTGGAATACAGACCCGGCAGTGACGCTGAAATTGCTGCCGAATCCACTGGCAAACCATGCCTCATAACTCTGCGATGAGGGTATGAAGTTATTGACTGTCAATATATTAGCCGTACCACCCATTGAGGCTGCAAGCTGCTGAGCATTTGTAATCGATGTCCCGCCAAATGGCAGAGCTATAAGGTTGTAATTAGTCGTTGATGTCACAACCAGTTGATAGTCGTATTGTCCAGCCCTGTTTGAGGTTGCTGAGACAAGCCCGCCAATATCCACCGACCTGACTGCGTAGAAATACTTCGTGGTCGCATCGCCTACCACATCGGCGCCCAGCAGATCATTGTCTGTGAATTCTGTTGTCCCCGCTGCAACGCCGCCGATCGAATCCAACCATGTCGGATCAAAGAATGCCACGGTATTGCGGTATATGATATATCGGCTGATAGTTGTCGGATTGCTGTTGGTATCAGTGGTAACCTCAGACCAGGTAAGCCTGATTGTACCGGTCACTATTTCAGCATTCAGATCCGTTATTGCTGCCGGCTCAACACCAGTACCCAAATCAGTAACCGTAATCGCCACCACCTCGGTGTCGGCCAATGA
>JAJRZO010000070.1 GCA_024275215.1 Candidatus Zixiibacteriota bacterium
AGAACTGAGTCTGGAAAAACTGTATCGGGAAATTGAGATGCCGCTTGTGGAAGTCCTCGCAGAAATGGAATTTGAGGGCGTAAACATTGATGTCGATTTTCTCGCCGAGTTATCGGCTGAGATGCAGGAGCGACTCGATCATTTCGAGGCGCAAATTTACGATGCTGCCGGAGAAGAATTCAATATCAATTCCACGCAACAACTCGCAGCGATTCTTTTCGACAAGATCGGAATGAAACCTTTGCGGAAAACTGGAAAGAAAACCGGCTATTCGACCGATCAGGCAGTACTGGAAAAGCTCAAAGATGAGCACCCGCTTCCGAAATTGATTCTTGAATACAGGCATTTTCAGAAACTGAAAAGTACTTATGTCGATTCGCTGCCTGCACTGATAAACGAAAAGACAGGTCGGGTCCATACATCGTTCAACCAGACGATCACCGCAACAGGTCGGTTGTCATCATCCGACCCGAATCTTCAGAACATACCGATTCGCACCGAAGAAGGCGCGCAGATCAGGAAAGCTTTCATTCCGCGCAATTCAGATTATATATTTCTCGCGGCTGATTACTCTCAGGTAGAACTTCGCATCATGGCGCATATCTCGAACGATCCGACGATGATCGAAGCATTCAAGAGCGGCGAGGATATTCATTCGCGAACCGCTTCCGAAGTGTATGGCGTTCCTCTCGACGAAGTGACGCCGGAAATGCGCAGACACGCAAAGACTGCTAATTTCGCGGTGATCTATGGTGTGTCGGCTTACGGGCTTGCCCAGCAGTCAGACATGACCGTAAACGAAGCGAGCCAGTTCATCGAAACATACTTCATGCGCTACCCCGGAATCAGACAGTATGTGGATCAGTACATTCAGATGGCTAAGGATAACGGCTATGTCACGACGCTTCTCGGCAGGCGCAGATATATACCGGATATCAATTCGAGAAATCGGAGTGTGCGTCAGTTTGCCGAAAGGACTGCGATCAACACGCCGGTTCAGGGTACTGCTGCGGATATGATCAAGATCGCGATGATTCGTGTATTCCGCAGACTTGAAAATATGAAATCAAGAATGATACTCCAGGTGCATGACGAGTTGGTTCTCGATGTTTACAAATCTGAACTCGATCAGGTGAAAGAAATTGTCAGAACAGAGATGGAGGGTGCAATCGAATTGAAAGTGCCGCTCAAAGCTGACATGGTCGCAGGTAACAACTGGCTTGAATGCAAATAGGATGGACCAAAATGCTGGTAGTTGGAATCTGCGGAATGATCGGATCGGGCAAATCTGAGGTCGCGCGGGTCTTCGAGGAGCATGGTGCAGCGGTCATCTCCGCCGATCAAATCGGCAGGGAAGTTGTCGAGAACGACAAGGTCGTACTCAACAAACTGAGAGAAACATTTGGCGACGGGATCATAGCTCCTGACGGCTCACTCGACAGACGAAAACTCGGTGCTCTGGCATTTGCGTCGGAACAGGCAAAGGCGAAACTCGACAGCATTGTGCACCCGCCATTGCTGGCTGAACTCAGGTCGCGGATCGAAAAACTCAGGTCAAACGGCAATGTTGATATGGTCGTGGTTGATGCAGCTCTGATTCTGGACTGGCAGTTGGAGAACGAACTTGATATTCTTATCTGTGTCACCTCTCCGGTGGATCAGCAGATCAAACGGCTTGTCTATTCCGGCTTGACTGAAGCTGAAGCCCGTCAGAGAATTTCCACCCAGATTCCTGCA
>JAJRZO010000071.1 GCA_024275215.1 Candidatus Zixiibacteriota bacterium
AAGATGCACCTCGGGTGGATTGAACCAATCGTTCTCAATCAGGGAACATATGAGAATCTTGTTGTAAACAGCTATGAGACTACTGATGACTCGTCGCTCTATATGATACCGATTGACATGAGTGAGGGAGAGTATTTCCTGATGGCGTTCAGAAATCCACAATCCTCTGCAACATTCGACAAACTCGACTCAGATTTCAGCGCGTTCTTTTGTCCCAATGTATCTTTTGGAAATGATACTTTGGACCAGGGACTACTGATCACACATGTGCATGACTCAGTAACACCGCCTACGAATTGGTGGCGAATCAATAATGGTACTCCGGACTGGCCTCACTACACAGTTATTGTCGAGGATATGGGTTACAATCCGTCAAAAGATACGTCGTTCAATGCGGAAGGTCATGTTACTGACAGCGCTCAGTGGTGGTATCCATACGAAACAAGACGAGCTGCGCCGATGAATTTCGATGTCGCTGGTCAGGAGGAGTTCGGACCATCAACATATCCGTCGAGCGATAGTTATTTTGGTCCAACCGGTATCGTGGTGAGAGTCGATTCCATAGTCGGAGAGAAGTTATATGCGTATGTGCACAATCCTGTCATATTAGATCAGGATGGCGATGGTATCAGCGATGAATCCGATAATTGCATTTCGACTTACAATCCTTTGCAGGAGGATTCTGACAGCGATATGATCGGCGATTCGTGTGACAATTGTATCTTTGCGTTGAATCCAAATCAGGAGGATACTGACTCCGATGGTATTGGTGATTCGTGCGATAATTGTATCTTTGTTTTGAATCCCAATCAGGAGGATGCTGATTTGGATGGCGTCGGTGACTCATGCGACAATTGTATAAATGATTATAATCCGGATCAGGCTGATGCGAATGGCAATGGTGTTGGCGATGTCTGCGACTGGATATGTGGTGATGCTGATGCGAGCAGGGAAATCGACATAGATGATGTCGTGTACCTGATAAACTACATATTCGCCTCCGGTCCCGCACCTGATCCGCTCGAATCCGGCGATGCTGACTGCTCAGGTGGGATCGACATAGATGATGTCGTATATCTGATCAATTACATCTTCGCTGGAGGTAATAATCCGTGCGATCCGGATGGAAACGGAATTCCTGATTGCTGAGTTGTGCATTATTGAATGCGTTGATGTTAAATGGACCCCCGCCTTCACGGGGGCGACAACGCCAGAACTCCACTTGTGTAGATCAAAGCTTTTGAGACAACCTCTCCACATCTGCCGTATTCGTAGTCAATTACTCTTCTTCGAATACGAACGCCGTGAATTTTTGAATCGTTGCGCCATGCTGCCAGGCATCGTCGGGGAGTCCGGCTTTGCGGCATGTTTGGATCAAAAAAGTCTCGCGATCCCAGCCGTAATCAGTCGCAACCTGCGGTAGTAACAATCCGCGTCGTCCCATCTGCGAAATCATCAAACCATCGCGTCCGACCATGATTTCATCTATGCTCGATACATTCACGAGCGGAGTAAGCACCGAAATCTCGACATGGATATTTGGATATTCATCTTTCGTCAACGGTTTGAATCTTGGGTCGCGAAACGCCGCGCTGACCGCGCATTCCGATACGCATTGATACAAAGGCATAATCGCCTCAGTGTAACCGATACAGCCGCGAAGCTGTCCGCCGATTGTCAATGTCACGAACGCTGCGCCATTCTCTGAGAGTTTGCCTTCGAGAACATCGAATTTCGGTGCAGGCTTGTTATCAAGAGCGGCTTCGATTGATCTGCGCGCAATTTCTATGAGCCGATGCTGTTCGTCTTTGTCGAGATATTCTTCAGTTTCAATCATGGAATCCTTCTCTTCCACTTTATCCTCCTTGTATAGCACCGCAGAAACATACCCGACGACATTTGTCAAATCGCCTGATTCAGTGCCGGAATCGTCATGTTTGAGAATTTTCACGCCTGTCACGCCCATCTTGCGGCACGCCATCAACACAGCCGCTGTCGGGCCGCCACCGCACATTTTGATTTCGTCAGACTGGATTTTCGATGCCATCGTTGCGCCATCGATCTTTTCGATCAGGGAGATAACATTGGCGTCATATTTCTCAGCTTCATTTCGTGGGAAATAATGCGACAGGTCAGTCGATGCCACAATAAGTACATCATCGCGACCGCGCAATGTTTCTGCGAGAACATCTGCTAACATCTCGATTGTGGTAACAGTTTGATAACCCATCTCGACCGGCACTATCTTGAAATCGTTTAAGACAGTCTGCAGAAATGGCACCTGAACTTCGATAGAATGTTCCATCCTGTGTTCGCGAAGACCGGCATAGATTCCGAGAGCCTTTGAACATAATTCGTCAGCGAACAGTGTGTCAATCGGGACATCACCTAATGGAGTGCGCCAGCTTCCGCGATTGTAGACAGCGCATCCATTGAACCCGACACGGTGTGATGGTCCCACGATGACGACAGTTTTGTAATTCAATCCTTCAAGTAGTTTGTATCCGTATGCGGCTGTTTTTCCGGAGTAGATATATCCGGCATGAGGCGAGACCAGCGCGACAGGTCGACCGACAGATGTGTCCGGTGCGGCTTCCTGCAACATCTCGGTGATCATAGCGCTCAGTTCAGCAGGATCGTCCGGATAGAATGCTCCCGCGACAGCCGGCAGCCGGAGATCATCACCGGCAATTGCACATCCGAACAGAAGTGGAAAAATTATGATCGAAATGAACAATAGTTTTTTCATTTGTCTTAGTCCATTTAGGCGTATAATACTTATACAACTTTATTGCTGGAAAATATCATGGATTCGAAATCTAAAAGCAAGGTTGTTCTGGTCAGGTCGAGGTCGCTGCGAGGTGCGGGTGACGGACAGTCTGATATTCTCAAGAATATGCTGTCACGCGGCATCTCACTTATGCACGATGGCTCAGATCCGAACATGATATGGGCGCAGTTTGCGAAAAATACGGGTCGAATCGGATTGAAGCCCAACTGTGTTGCCGGCAGGAATATGTCAACATCGCCAAATCTGACCTATGCGCTGTGTGATTTGTTGATCGCTGCGGAAAAACGTGATCGCGATCTGATAATCTGGGAGCGTACAAATCGTGAACTCAAGAAAGCGGGATTCGGTCTCAATGCGGCACGAGCCGGTATCAGATGTTTCGGTACGGATACACGAGATGTCGGCTATGGCAAAGAGTTTCACAAGAGCGGCAAAGTGGCGAGTCTGGTCACACGGATTGTCGAGAGCGAATGCGATCATCTTATCAATATGCCTATACTCAAGGATCATTCGCTCGCAGGCGTCTCCGGTGCGATGAAGAATTACTACGCCGTCATTCACAACCCAAACAAATACCATGACAACAACTGTGATCCGTATGTCGCTGACATCAATGCGCTGCCGGTCGTAAAAGACAAGGGTATTCTTATCGTGATGGATATGACACGCGCGCAGTATAACGGCGGTCCCGGTTATATGGCGTCGTATGCGGTCGCGCCGCACAGCATCATGATGTCAGTCGATCCGGTTGCTATTGATGCGGTGGGGGAGAGGATTATCAACGATTATCGCTCAAAGAATAATCTTCCAGCGCTCGCGGATGCCAAACGTCCGCCGAAATGGTTGACTACTGCCGAGAAAATGGGTCTTGGCAACGCATCACCGGAACGGATTGATTTTATTGAGGTGGAAGTCGAATGAAACGAAGATCCTTTATACAAAGACTTGGCGCTGCGACCGGTTTGATATGTGTCGGTGGTTCAGCTTACGAGATGATTTGCGGGTCGCTGGAAAATGCCTATGCTTTCGGATATGTCGAGACCCTTTCAGACATCGAGGCAAGACATTACGAGAAGCTTCCGGATGATGTAATACAGTGCCATCTTTGTCCGCGAGAATGTATTGTTTCGGATGTCGAAAGGGGATTCTGCGGAGCGCGCGAGAATCGAAAAGGCTACTATAAGACGCTTGTGTATAACAGGATCTGCGCGCTGAATATCGACCCGATCGAGAAAAAACCGCTGTTTCATTTTCTCCCCGGCACGACAGCGTTTTCAATTGCGACTGCCGGATGCAATGTCAACTGTAAATTCTGTCAGAACTGGAACATATCTCAGGTCAGGCCGGAACAGGTGCAAAATCTCGAACTGACATCCGGTGAAATCGCGGCAGAATGTGTGAAGAAATCTATACCGACTGTTGCGTACACATACTCAGAGCCTGTGATCTTCTATGAATATATGTATGACACTGTTGTCAGAATTAGTAAAGATGGAATCAGGAATGTCGTCATTACAGGCGGATATATAAAAGAAAAACCGCTGCGCGAACTGCTCGAAGTTGTCGATGCGATCAAGGTTGATCTTAAATCGTTCTCAGAACAATACTATAAAGATATTGTAAATGGTGAATTGAAGCCGGTGCTCGATGCGATAAAGATAATCCACGAAAGCGGCAAGTGGCTCGAGATTGTATATCTGGTTGTCCCGACTCTGAATGATTCAGATGATGAGTTCCGCGCTCTTTGCAAATGGATTAAGACAGAGTTGTCAGTCGATGTGCCGGTTCACTTCACTCGGTTTCACCCGACATATCTGATGACGAATCTTCCGCCGACGCCGACTAAGACACTGGAAAAAGCACTTGAAATTGCTCACGCTGAGGGATTGCACTATCCCTATATCGGGAATGTCCCCGGAAATAGTGGAGAGAATACCGTCTGTCCGAATTGCGGCGAGACTGTGATTGGGCGATTCGGGTTCCAGATTACGAAAAATAATTTGATTGATGGCAAGTGTGGTTCCTGTGGCCGGTCGATTCCTGGAATCTGGAAGTAAATGCTCAAAGGTTGTTAATCAGATCAAATAGCCATAACTTCAATACATGGAAGTGGAAGAAGATGGTTCCCGACTTTCCGGCATGTTGAAAAAACTGATTATGAGAGCAAAAGTGCGCACAGTAGCTGTGAGGCTGTGTATTGTGAGTATATTGCAGATAATTACAACAGAGAATCCGCAGGGGCACAGCCCCTGCGAGCACTTGAGGTGGTTTTTCCAACACGCCCTTTCGTCGGGATGACATCTGCCGCGCACGAAAGTTACAGCATGATCCGAGAAAATAATATCAGGATCGAATTTGCTTTCATCGGTGTGGTCTCGGTTTTCACACAGGTGTTGCTTCTGAGATTGCTTGTTGGGCTGTTTGGTGGCTCTGACGTTCTCTACGCGCTCTTCATCACAATCTGGCTGATTGAAACAGGTGTATGGAGCTGGATTGCGGAACTGTTTTCACGACGAGTTCCCCTGCATCGATGGCTGCTGCCGATTTCGTACATTGCGCTGGTTTTTTCCACTGCTGTATATTTCATAACACCCGCTATCAGGAAATATCTTTTCACCGACTATGGCTCTGTTCCGCTTTCTGCATGCGCAACTTTTGCCGCAGTTATTATGATTGTGCCGACGCTGTTTCCGGGTGCGGCATTTCCAGCCGTTTATCATTTGCGAAGTCGAATCAAGGGTGGGGTCGGAAGAGCATATTATCTTGACACACTCGGTTTTGCTGTCGGCGGGTTGATCCTGACAGCAATACTTGCTGTCTCCGGCAGCGATGCGCGATTATTACTGTTACTTCTTCCATTAGGACTTGCAGTCAATGCAGTTGTGCGTTTTAGCGGAATGTTGAGATGGGTCTCTATGCCGGCATCTATTACTATGATTGCTGCGCTTATGTATGTGCCTGCTACAGATACAGGCCGCGCACTGTTTCATCCCGATCAGGGTGACTGTTCGCGTTATAAACTCGATTATAATCGGTATGCGATGAGTCCTTATGGTCGATATGTTTTGAAGAGTGAACGAGGGCAGTCTTTCGTTTACTTCAATTCGCGGCTCTTGTCGAGTACTACAGACCGTGAGAGTGCTGAGGCTATCGCGATACCTCTCGCTATGTGCGCTGAGAGAAGAAAAGTTTGTGTTGTTGGTAATGCGACTGATGGGAAAGCTCTCTTCGCGCTGATTGATTCGATGGTCAGCGTTGTTCAGGTTGAGCCTGATCCGGTAGCAGCGTGCATATTTCAGATGATTTATTCCGATTCGATTGCGCGCTCAGGTGTCGGTGAGAGGTATTCGCTCGTCGTGAATGACCCGACGAGATTTCTCGCTGATGCGGAATCGTCGTACGATGTCATCTTTGTTAATTATGTCGATCCAACTGGGGCATCGACGGCTAACCTGTTTACTGTCGAATTCTTCGATATTGTCAGACGAGCGTTACGCAGTGGCGGAGTACTGGCATTCAGTGCAAAATGCGGTGAGAATTTCGTCCAGCCGAAAAGGCTGGAGTACATTCGAGACTTAAAGTTTTCACTCGGTCAGGTATTTCCAAATACGATTGTGATTCCGGGTGAGCAGGCCATGCTTGTAGCAGGAAAAAACGGCAGCCGACTCACTGTTGATCCTGACGAGATACTTTCAGCGCTTGGTCCATATTCCGATCATCTGATGTATTATGGCGAATCGTATCTTCCTGATCGGCTTTCCGAATTCAGACGGGCGAAGCTCGATTATCTGCTTGCTCAGTCAGATGGGGAACCTTTGACGATCCGGAAGCCGACGCAGATATTCGTGAATACAATTCTCGAAATGGACAAACATCAGGGAATCGATTCTTCGCTGCTTGGTTTCATCGAAAACATGCGAAGCTGGATGTTGTTCTCTATTTGTCTGATTCCACTTGTTGGGCTGACTCTCTTAATGTTTGTGCGAAGAAAAACAGTCAACGCTGTCATTCCTGTGTTTTTTGCCGGGTGGTTTGGATTGTCGTTTGAAATCAACATCATGATGGTGTATCAGGCCGTGGCAGGCAGCCTGTTTTCGAGGCTCGGATTTATTGTTGGAATATTCATGATCGGAAGCGGAGTCGGGGCGTATGCAGGCAGGGTCATGTCATCACGGGCGCGGGACATTCTTGCACTGTTGCGCTATGCGGTCTGGGCTGGTGTTGTGCTGGCAATCGTCTCGGCGTTCGCCACCCCGCGACTCTTGTCAGATCCGGGTGCTCGTTATTTGGTGGAAGTGCTTCTATATATAGTCTCTGGAGTAGCTGGTTTTATCCCGGGAGCTGTATTCGCATTGTCTGTCGGTATCAGAGAACACAAAGGCGATTCGGAATCTCCCGGCGGATTCTATGCGGCTGATTTGATAGGCGCCGCAATAGGCGGTCTTGTGACCTCTGTTGCGATT
>JAJRZO010000072.1 GCA_024275215.1 Candidatus Zixiibacteriota bacterium
CCAAATCGATCGAAATGGTGACATTCGAGGCGCCACAATCGAGAAATCATCTGGCAATAACCAGTTCGATATGACCGCGTTGAGCGCAGTAATGCGCACGAAGACACTGCCGCCTTTACCTGTGTCATTCAACTATGATATCCTCGGCTTTCATCTGGAGTTCGAATATACACCATGAGAATCTTATTTGTGACATTGACTGCTCTATTCTGTCTGACAGCGCAAGTTCTGGCGCAGACAGCGGCGGATGTGACCATCAAGCTTCACAGAAGTGGTTTTGACCAGTACCGTACTTCGGTCGAAGACTTCAAGGCATCTCAGTTTGTCTCATCCCCAGAAGAAGTGAGTCTCGCTCTCGAAATTGCTCAGATTGTGCGGAACGACCTCGATTTTCACATCGCGTTTAAGAATATCCCAATGGATTCATCTCTCCTGACTATCCTCGAACTGGATGAGATGACGAAACTGGCATGGAAACATCTTGGCGCCGAATATCTCGTGACAGGGGAGTACGAAATCACCGATGATGAAATATCAGTGAAATACACGATCTGGG
Organism: Candidatus Zixiibacteriota bacterium; assembly: GCA_024275215.1. Taxonomy (GTDB): domain Bacteria; phylum Zixibacteria; class MSB-5A5; order JAABVY01; family JAHJOQ01; genus JAJRZO01. Next base: position 557 of record JAJRZO010000072.1, read on the forward strand.
ATCTCAACAGGATGATGGAAGTCATGTCGGATGGTTTTCGGACCGCGAGGCGCAACTATCGCGCGCTTGCGCATTCGATTTCTGATGATGTCATCAGACGTGTGGCAGGGTATGCTCCCATTTTCAACACCAGGATTGTATATGTCTCGGCTAAAACCGGCAACAAAGAGGTATATGTCTGTGACTATGACGGCGCTGAATCATATCCTCTGACGGCCAATGGCTCGATCAATATATCGCCGGTCTGGGATGCTGAGGGCAAGGCAGTGTATTATACATCCTTCAAAGATGGCACTCCGGAACTTTTCCGTGTCGATCTTTCGGGTGGTAAGCATACGAAAGTAGCATCATTTGACGGGATCAACTCTTCAGCGGCGATTTCGCCCAACAACGATGAGATTTGTTTGACTTTGACGAAAGATGGCAACGCCGAGCTGTATCTTCTCGATATGTCAGGCAAGATCAGGAGACGGTTAACCCGTACTCGCGCAATTGAATCATCGCCATCATTCGGCCCCGGCGCACAGGTCATAGCGTTTTCGTCCGACAGGACCGGCTCGCCGCAGGTGTATTTAATGGACAGAGAGGGGCTGAATGTTCGCAGAGTAACATACGAGGGAAGATACAATGACTCGCCGGCGCTTTCGCCCGATGGAACCAAGATCGCATTCGTGACACGTACCCCTCGCGGCAATTTCGATATTTGCGTTGTCGACGTCGATGGTGAGAATTTCAGAGTGATTACGAACACCGGCTCAAACGAGAATCCTCACTGGGCGCCGGATAGTTATCATCTTGTGTATTCTACCAGAAGAGGGAATGTAAGCGATCTGTATATATCGGATTTCCTTGGGTTGAACAAACGCAGAATCACTAATGACACGAAGTCGAGCAATCCGTATTGGGGACCGGCTTTGAAGTAGGCGAAAAAGTTGTTGTTGATTGACAGGAATCACCATAATATGTAACCACTTGGTTAGTATAGAAGAGGAAATAGTTGTTCGGAGAATAAAGGAGGAATTGAAATGTTCTCACGCGTATTGGCAATTCTGGGGATCATAGCGTTGGCATCGATACTTGTGGTTGCCGGATGTGGTAAGAAGCCTGCAATCGAAGAGAAAATCGAACCCCCAACGCAGCCTGAAACACCCCCGACAGATACCATAACGGAGCCGAAGCTTCCTGATGAGGGAACTGTCGAGAGGCTGACCGAAGATCAGTTCAGGATTGTGTATTTCGATTTTGACAAGTATAATCTGCGTCCCGATGCAAGAACTGCACTCGAATTCAACGCGAGACTGCTGAAGAAGAACCCTGATGTGAACGTGTTAATTGAGGGACACTGCGACGAGCGCGGTACAGTCGAATATAACCTTGCATTAGGTGAAAAGCGCGCCAAGTCCGCTATGGACTATATCAAGAGTCTCGGCATTGATGCGAGTCGTTTGAGAATCATATCTTACGGTAAGGAACGCCCGGTTGCACTTGGACATGACGAGGCATCGTGGGCCAAGAATCGTCGAGCGAAGTTTACGATAACCTCGCAGTAGAATGATGAGTATGTCAAATAAGTTTATTTTTGCATTGTTTCTCCCCATAGTCCTGTTGGCGGGATGTACTTCATCTCGCCAACTGGATGAAATATCGCTCAGGATGACTGTCATTGAGCAGCAGAATCGGTCTATTGAGGATAAGCTCATTGAACTTGACAGCCTTTCTGAGACATTGCTCGAAGCATTGACAGTGTTCAAGGCGCGGACTGAGTTCTCGGATGAAGCTGGAGATGCGCGCCTCGAAGAAATAAGTTCCAAGCTCAATGATGTGCTCGACAGGGCTGAGAGGCTGCAGGATGATCTGACCGCACTGCAGCTTGGATTGACGAAAACTCAGATTGCGGATTCTGCGGCTGTCGGAACGGACACTGCAGCTGAGAAGCTTACTTATGTTGATGCGAGCAAACTTTTCGACAGGGCATTCAAAGACTTGACTGCCGGTGATTATGCTTTGGCCGTTCTTGGATTCACCGAGTATGTCAAGCTATATCCGAAGACAGATCAGGCGGATGATGCGCAATTTCTGATTGGCGAAGCATACTATCGGCAGAAGGACTACTCGCGGGCAAAGAGTGCGTATATCGATGCAGAGAAATCATACCCCGATTCGGATCGGATGCCGACTGTTTTATACAAACTGGGAAGATGCTATCAGGAGTTGGGCGATAAGAAAAATGCGAAGAAGTATTTCAATCTGACCATAGATAAGTTTCCTGAAACACAGGAAGCGGAACTTGCCAAAGGTAAGTTGGGCGGATAACAACCGTAAGGCAGGCAACATTTGGGTGAATGCCGAATATCTGTAGATGTTGCGAAAGCGAAGAAGATACCGCAGGCGAGGGGATTCTATGACCTTATGGAGAATCTCCTGAATTTCCCTATCAAGGCAAGAGGCAAGTTCCATTCATATATCCAAAGCGAATTTCTTTCGATTGATACCGACAAAAAAGGATTCCCACTCAATATCGAAGTCTCTGTCCCGCGTGAGGAATGGACTGCAGATCCACGGATTGTTATACCATCCGATGCCGAGATGAGCAAACTACGTTTTCTCGACTACAGGCTCGACATATCAGGTGAGTCGTATTTCACGAATGAAAGGAAAAATCTGCTATATATCTGCTTTGCGCAGGATCGTCATATTAAGACATGCGAGATCGCAAACAACCTGTTTGCCGATGTCAATCTGGTTAATGAGCTTGTCGGATTGTGGTTGCTCAACCTCGAAGAAGACTATGAATTCAAGGCGGAGATGGCGTTTCGTAAGGGCAACAAAGTCACGAACCCGAAATAGCGCCTTTTTGACTCCTGTACCATTCCCAAAAACTTAGCGATTCTTTGTGAACTAGGTCGATGATTTCTTTCTGTTGTTTCAACATGTAATCTTGTTCGAGAAGTTTATCGCTGATTTTACCAAGAGAAATATCGATTGGGGGTTTGGGAAGATACGATTCGTTCACTTCGACCAGTCTGTAGATTATCCCTTGTGGGATTTTAGTGAAACGTGCCTCATCACGGAATTTTGTACCGTAGTCGATATACCGGGGTCTGCCCGGTATTGACAGGATCGCGGTAATAAGTGACTGAAAAGCATCCTCAATCTCAGTCTGATCATAATTCAATCCACGTTCAAACAATTTCAATTGCGGCATCAATCGTTCCCGTTCGTTTTTGATGCTCAGAAAGAGATCGGGATCGACTTGTTCGATATAGTCATAGTACCAGCTTCGACGCAACAGTTCAAAATCGATCGTTGTGACATCAAGTCCCTTCCTCTCGATCAATTGCCTGTAAATGAGCGGGCTGTAGAAACTCCAGTTAGTGGTCAGCAGAATGGCGTGAGGTTCCATTGATGTAAACAGCATATTAGTCTGTTTTTCCGCATAGTCGTAATGACTTCGATCATTAAACGGAAGTCCGGTGACAATCAGGTGCGCAGTGAGAAGAAGAAAAACAATCGCGACGACTGCGGGAATTCTACTCGTTGAAAATCCCGGCAACTTACGGAAGGCCAGATCGACCAGACCTGCAACGCCGACGACACAGAAAAGCACATATATGAATATCATCGGCAGCATATATGTGTCGATCTCAGGGATCGTGTAGCCGGCTGCGAAAAGTATGTTCAGGAAGAAAATCACAAGCAGGAACGCGGATAAGATACGATCACGTTTCCACAGATAGATCAGGCCGAATGCTGCGGGGATAATTAAAACGATCGGGTATTCTGTGATGGTCATCCGAATGAGATCGAACATACTCGATATGTGTTCGCCAAACGGTTTGTTGAACATCCATGTTCGATACTGCCAGCCTGAGGCATGCCTGATGAAATTCTCGAAATTTGACGGGTCACCCCAGTTGAGTATTGGCGATTGTGCCGCTCGTATTGGCAGATAAAGATAGGCGCTGATTGGAATCGGAAATACGATTGTCGCCACAGCCGCGAGTTTGCCAAATTGCCGACGAAGATTGCGGTCTGCGATGACCCACAGAACAACCGCAGCCGCTACGAACATGGTCGATGAATGATTACAGAATGACAACCCGACAATGTATGTAACCAGTGTGAATGTTCTGATATTAGACTGACTGGTATCGAGACGGGCACGTGTTACCAGAAAGGTGATCGCCGAGAGAAAGAAAAGATGAAGCGCGTAAACTTCGTTCGTGACAGACAGGTTCCATACCTGAGGCGAATAGAGGAGAAGCATGCCCGATGTTGCTGCAGCGATCAGTGTCAGCGATGATTTCTTACTTTCAGGATATAATTTGTTGAAAAGATGCCAGAATGTGAGGGAAAAGAATATAGCCGCGCCGATTCCGGCTGTGACCGAAAATAACGATACTGCATGGATGACTTCGCCGGGATAGAGAATGCAAAACAGCCTGCCGAGCAGGGTGTAGAGCGGATAACCCGGCGGGTGCGCGATGCCGAGAGTGCCGCATACGGCTGCCAATTCGCCTGAATCGACAAATCCGACATAGTTAGCGGATGTTTTGACAAGCCATGCGACATTTCCCAGTAACAGCGCGCCTACTGCCAGTTTTGCGGCTTTGGAGTTCATCCGCCCTTATGATTTAGAATGGCAGATCGTCATCTTCGCCTGATGTGGCCGCCTCAGGAAAGTCGGCTTCGGGCGGAGCGGACTGGTCGAAACCTGACGATGTGGTGTCGCCTTTCCGTCCGAGGAATTGCATTCTTTGTGCAACTACTTCAGAGATATACCGTTTGTTACCGTCTTTGTCTTCGTAGCTGCGGTTGTCGATACGACCTTCTATGTATACAGGGCTGCCTTTGGAGAGATACTCTTTTGCGACTTCCGCCTGTCGCCCCCATGTGACGATATTGTGCCATGTGGTTCTTTCCTGCCACTCGCCGCCTTTGTCTTTGAATTTCTCGGTAGTGGCAATCGAGAATTTTGTAACTGCGGTCCCATTCTGAGTATATCTCATTTCCGGATCGCGCCCCAGATTCCCTATCAGAATAGCTTTGTTGACAGACGCCATATAACCTCCTGTTTTATTACTGCGTGAATATACTGTTATGAGAGTGGGATGTCAAATCAGACTTACCTGAACCCATTTGATTGATTTTTAGTTTCGGCAGATGTGGAGAGGCTGTCCCAAAAGATGTGAAATACAGGTAATTCTGTTTACGGAAATAAGTAGCGTCATTCCCGCGCAGGCGGGAATCCATTGAATGCGTTGATGTTAAATGGACCCC
>JAJRZO010000073.1 GCA_024275215.1 Candidatus Zixiibacteriota bacterium
AACTCCACACACTGATTTTCTTAATTTCATATTTCATTCAGATACATCCTTTTCTTAGTATTCGATATTACGTCATGTATTACCATTTCGCAACAGAATAGTGTCATTGGCATGGCAATCTTAGGTATATCACTCAGTCTCTGGTCATCGTCATTCCTGCGCAGGCAGGAATCCAGAACCAGTTTCAGAAAACATAAACATTACAGATGTGAAAGACCTGTCTGCCCCCCTGCCTTCGCACTTGTTGAAAAACCTGATTACTGACACACATGTGGTCACAGTGGCTCTGCCGCTGTGTCTTCAGTTTATATTCAATGGGGCAGACAAGGAGAGGCTGTCTCAAAAGATGTGAAATACAGGTAATCTTGTTTACGGAAATAAATAGCGTCATTCCCGCGCAGGCGGGAATCCATTGAATGCGTTGATGTTAAATGGACCCCCGCCTTCGTCGGGGCGACAAAACCAGAACTCCACTTGTGTAAATCAAAGCTTTTGGGACAGCCTCTGGACGTCTGCCGCCCACAACAAAATGCTCACAGGTGTTCACGCACAAATCCCGGTCTGTTCGTGATTATCGCGTATGGCTGTGCGGTCAACGCATCGTGAATGTCATCAGGATTATCGACAGTCCAGAATGCGACAGGATGCCCATGTCTGACAAGTCCGCGCGCGCAATAGACATTCGATTTGCGATAATAGAGATGAAGATAGTCGCATCCAATCGATTTGCGAAACAGGCGCATCAGCGGTGTCAGCCGCAACGCGACCGGCACGGTGGCGATCCTGTCCATTATCAGTGCTGTTTTCAATGCAGGATTGAGCTTCTTGATTCGCCTGATAACCAGCGAGTAAAACGATGATACGGTTGTTATTTTCTGCAATCCATACTTTTCGATCAACTGCACGACAGAGTCTTCAGTCCCGAATTCTTTCAGATCAAGTATGATCCTGCTTTCTGAATCATGCGCCGCGAACATATCCTCAAGGCGAAGAGTCGTGCCTTTGCCGAACACTTTCAGTCTCAGGAAATCTGATGCTGTCACGGACGACAGCTTGCGGTGCTGACCGAACAGGCGTGACAGTCGCCGGTCATGGCACAGCACCGGAACGCCGTCGGAGGTAAGCCGGACATCGACCTCGATACCATCGGCGAATTGTACGTGCGCTCCCTCGATAGATTCCAGACTATTCTCCGGGAAATCATACGATGCCCCCCTGTGCGCGATTATCATAGTCACATCGCAATTAACCGAGAGGGAATATGATTGCCAAGAAAAAGATGGGGACCCAACCTTCGCTTTTTTGTCATTCACCGTTGATATATTGTCACTGTGAAAAACGAAATCGCAGGCGTGATGCTCATATAGCCCAACATGTTGTAAGTGTGCAGGTTACAAGTAAAGTCTTGCTTTCCTGTCCATTTCCAATATATTTTCTGATGTGAGCAAAAAACAATTATATCTGCAATCCACTGGGACATGAACCTTTTCACTCTAATTTGGTACTAACAATTGGTTGATGTAAAACCGATTACTGTGTAAAGATCAAATATGAAGCGAGGAGATTCCAAAACGATGTCTGACGATTTTTCCCAATTACAACTGCGTGTCCTGGGTTACAAGTCAGATGATGGTAAGTGGGCTGCTCACTGCCTGGAAACTGATCTGGTAGGATACGGAAAGACTTTCCGAAAAGCAGTTGATGACCTGATAGAACTGACTGAAATGCAGATTAGTTTTGCATTTAAGATGGAGCAACCGTCATTGTTGTATCATCCCGCACCATTACACATAATCGAAAGTTATCACAACCTGGTTCAGTTGACTCTGCAAAGTTATACAATGAAGCGAAAAGTAAAAAGAGATCAGAAGGTGGCGTCCTTGCCGTTGCCTCTGCAATCTAACAAACCAGATCATCCTTTTGTCCAAGCTTAAACCATACAAGTATAAACGGCTTCTCAAGAAACTTCGCGACTACGACCCACGCTTTGAAGTATTTGTAAGAAAAGGCAGGGGTAGCCATAGAATGCTGTATCATCCCGACATTAATGGAGAACCCAAATCCTTTCCGATAAAATGTCATGGTGAGGGTGACGAAATAGGTGTTGGTTATATTAAAGGCATTATCAGACGATTCAATCTTCCTGATGGGGTTCTATAATTTTGAAAACCTCTTTCACCTTGAACTGATCTACTCTCCAACTTTCGCTTGTCTGCCATGCGACCGTTGATATATTGCCCCTGTGAAAAACGAAATCGCAGGCGTGATACTCGCGGGTGGGCTTGGCAGACGGCTCGATCCGCTTACACGAGTCGCTAACAAACATCTGCTGCCTGTCTATCATCAGCCGATGATCTATTATCCGCTCGAAAAGATGATCCGGGCAGGTTTGAATGAAATCCTCATCGTGTGCGGTGAAAGCGATCAGAATGATTTCGAGAAACTGCTCAGAAACGAGCGCAGATTCCATAACGCAGGCATCGAGTTTACAACACAGATCGGCGAGGATGGTATCGCCGCCGCGCTCGCTCTCGCGGAAGATTTCGCCACCGATAGAAGAATATGTGTCGTATTGGGCGATAACCTGTTCGAGGATGATCTCGATTTGGAACTCGAAAACTACAAATCGCAAACCGATGGCGCGCGAATACTGCTGAAAGAAGTCCCGGACCCCGAACGTTTCGGCGTGCCGGTTTTCGATGGAGAAAAACTGATCGGGATCGAGGAAAAGCCGAGCAACCCGAAATCGCCATACGCAGTCGTAGGCATTTATTTCTATGACAACAGGGTGTTCGACATAATTCGGACACTGAAACCATCGGCACGCGGCGAATACGAAATTACCGATGTATCCAACGCGTATTTAGCATCGGGCGATCTGACATACGGTCATCTGAACGGCTGGTGGAGCGATTGCGGAACATTCGAGTCATTGTTCGAGGCTTCGCGGCTCGTCCGGGAACAGAAAACAAGAAACATGGAGATAATACGTGATTGATGGTGTGATTGTAAAGAAACTGAAAGTCGTTTCGGACGAACGCGGCTACCTGATGGAAGTGCTGAGAAATGACGATGAGCAATTCACTCAGTTCGGGCAGGCGTATGTCACAATGGCATATCCTGGAGTGGTGAAGGCGTGGCATTATCACAAAGAACAGACTGACAATTTTACGATCGTGTCCGGCATGGCAAAGTTTGTACTGTTTGATCGCCGCGATGGTTCACCGACAAAAGGAAAGATCGACGAGTTTTTCATCGGTGACAGGTCTCCGATGCTGATACAGATTCCGCCGGGTGTGTATCATGGTTTCAAGGCAATCGGGAATCAGCCCGCAATCGCTCTCAATATCCCCGACAGGACATACAACTACGAGGCTCCCGACGAGATGCGGGTCAATCCGCACGATAACGACATCCCGTACGACTGGAATCTGAAAGAAAGGTAAACTTTCGGATGAATATCCTGATAACCGGAGGCTGTGGATTTCTCGGCACGAATCTTGTGCATTTTCTCGCCGAGAATCGTCCCGAATACCATCTTACAGTATTTGATCTCCTGACTTACGCCGGAACCAAATCGAATATCAAGCGGCTCATATCCGAAAAACGAGTTACATTTGTTCACGGCGACATCTGTGAGCCGGGGCAGGTATCATCCGCCCTCGATTCGGGCATTGATATGGTCATCAATCTCGCCGCCGAGACGCATGTCGACAGGTCAATCATGTATCCCGCCGATTTCATCAGGACAAATATATATGGCGTGCAGGTGCTCGCCGAACAGTGCCGCAGTAGATCGATCTCACTTTTGCACATGTCTACCGATGAGGTCTATGGCTCTTCTGACGACGATGAATCATTCACCGAGGAAACGCTCCTGCAACCCAGTTCGCCATATTCGGCATCCAAAGCCGCCGCGGATCTTCTACTGATGGCGGCGCACAAGACTCATGGCCTCGATGTCATGATCATAAGGCCGGTGAATAATATGGGACCGTATCAGTATCCTGAGAAGATCATCCCGTTGTTTATCGACAGGCTTTCGATGGGACTTCCGGTGCCTGTATATGGCGATGGTATGCAGATAAGAACATGGCTGCACACGGAAGATTTCTGCTACGCGATGGAACTCGCAATCGATAACCTGGTTGCTGGCGGAATATTCAATCTCTCATCGAAAAACGAGGTCAGGAATATCGAACTGGTGAAAAAACTTGTTGCAATGTTGGAGCAGAGCGAGGATCTGATTCGTTTTGTCGATGACAGGCCGGGGCATGACCGAAAGTATTCGACTGACGGCAGCAAGTTTATGAATCAATATGGCTGGATGCCGAGATTCGATTTCGACAAAGCGCTTAAAAAAACTGTCGATTGGTATCGAGCCAATCCCGACTGGTTGAAGAAACATCATACTAAAGAATTCGAAGAATATTGCCGGAAACAATATGGCTCACTCTAATAGCTGTTCATAGAAAGTTAGTTAATATATCATATAAAGTAGTTGTAAATCGTCATTACGAGCAAAGTGTAGCAATCTCATTTATGCGAACAAACAAGCATCGTCATTGCGCGGCGTGGCAATCTCATGGTGCGAGCAAACAGTCATCGTCATTCCTGCGCAGGCAGGAATCCATTGAACGAGTTGATACTAAATAGACCCCAGCCTTCGCGGGGGAGACAAAGCAAGTATCGTCATTCCCGCGCAGGCGGGAATCCATTGAACGAGTTGATACTAAATAGACCCCAGCCTTCGCGGGGGAGACAAAGCAAGTATCGTCATTCCCGCGCAGGCGGGAATCCATTGAACGCGTTGATGCTAAATAGACCCCAGCCTTCGCGGGGGAGACAAAGCAAGTCAAGTAAATCGAAACCCCTGTGGTTTTGACAAAAAAAGAAAGGTGTCGAAAGTGCAGACTTTCGACCTACAGGATTCGTGATAACAACGCCAGAAATGTGAATTGAGATGGGTTCTTCAACAAATTCAAAGAAACACATACTGATCACCGGTGCAAGCGGACTTCTCGGCAGAAGGCTCGTACCGGTGTTTACCAATGACTACAATGTCACCGCAGTCGTATTTCAAAATGATCTGCAAGAGTCGGCAGATGAGGACATCCGCCGGGCACGGGAAAAAAAATGCGACCTGACTGATGCTCGGCAGGTTGAACAATTGCTCGCTGAAACTGACCCATCAATAATCATCAACTGCGCAGCAACCACTGATGTCGATGGCTGCGAATCCGATCCGGAGATGGCATACAAGCTCAACTGCGGCATTGTCGAAAACCTGCTGAATGCTGCAGACAACCGTGAACTATACTTCGTGCAGATTTCGACAGATTATATTTTCAGCGGGGGGGAGGGTCAATATGCTGAAGACACAACCCCGAATCCGCTGAATGTCTATGGCCGAACCAAATTGCAGGGGGAAGAGGTTGTTGTCGGATCGGGTGTCGATGCGCTGATAATCAGAACTTGCGCACTGTATGACTGCGGCCATGCCGGCAAGACCAATCTGTTTTCATCGACCTATGATCGTCTGAAACATGGTGAAATCGTCCGCGTCGCCTCTGATCTCTATTGCAACCCGATGTGGACTGTAAACCTTGCCGACAGTATAAAGGAAGCTGTTTCATTGCATCTTAACGGTGTTATCAATATCGCAGGACCGGAGTATATTTCGAGATACGATTTTTCCTCTGCGGTCGCCCGTCATTTCGGATTCCCTGATTATCTTGTCGAGGCTATCAAACTCTCGGAACTGGCTCGTGCTGCGAACCGTCCTCTCAAAGCCGGTCTCGATATTTCACTGGCTCTCAGGACACTCAGCACCAGGCAGCTTACTCTGACAGAAGCCTTTACCCGCATCGAATCAGAATTGGTTTAAGAAAAAAGTTCCAATCCGATCCGCAGTTCTTTCCACAGGGAACATGCCTCCCGCAGAGACGACATCCCGTTATCCATTCTCTAACAACAAGTTGCATAGTATCCGGCAATCGGCACGTTGTTTGTACTGTTTCAGATCGAGACAGCATCTTTCTAAATAGGAGTTAGGAAGAGGTGAAAATGAAATTTTCGATTATTCGTGCCACAGGACTTGCGATACTTCTCTGCTCACATCTGACTGCACTGGGAGCATCAAAAGATGATGCCCGCCGCATTGCGGAAGAGTATATCAAGTCCAAACCATCTGTAACCAGCGACGAATCTGACACTTACAAGTCCCCTGATATATACGGGGATACACTTTCAGCTATTCATCAAAACAACCGAAATCCATCTGCAATCACTTCACAGAAATTCAATGCCAGCGATTCTGTCGGCATCGATGGCATTTATGTTCAGGATCGACAATCGAGTGATACGCTCAGGATTTTCGGTTACGACATGTTCACCGATCGGACGACAGGATTCACACCATCCAATATAGCAGCGGTACCGCCAGACTATATAATCGGTCCCGGCGACAATATTATTGTCAACATGTGGGGACGGGTGGACAAAGAAATGAATCTGACAGTTAATCGCGAGGGGAAAGTATTCATTCCCAAAGTTGGCGATGTCGTCTGCTACGGTCTGACTCTTGATGGTCTCGAATCCAGACTCAAAAAAAGATTTTCAGACATTTATAGTGAATTCAACCTGAGTGTAACACTCGGCAGGATTCGCTCGATCAGCGTTTATGTCTACGGCGAAGTGAAACAACCCGGCCGTTATACACTCAGTTCGCTTTCGACCCTTTTCAATGGCCTTTACTCAGCCAGCGGCCCCAATGCTCGCGGAAGCATGCGGAAAATTCGTCTTCTCAGAGGCGGTAAGACAATCGAGACAGTTGATCTGTACAGATTCCTGCTGTTCGGTGATTCTTCTGGAGATATCAAGCTCGAATCTGAGGATGTGATCTTTGTCCCGCTTGCGGGCGATCTTGTCAAAGTATATGGCGAAGTGCGCAGACCGGCGATCTACGAGCTTCTTGGCGGAGAGACAATAAGCGATGTTATCGCTCTCGCGGGAGGGATGACTCCGGGTGCGTTCTCAAGCAAAGTTGCTATCGACAGAATCGGTGAGAACGATGACAGAATTGCGTTCGATGTCGATCTCAGCGATTCATCAAATGCCGACAACCAGTTCACTATGCGTGGCGGCGATGTTGTCACGATTCACCCGAAAGACAATCTCCGCGTAAATGTAGTCTGGCTCGATGGTCATGTCAAACATCCCGGAGCATTTCAGATCGAGACGCATCCTGTCGTTTCCGACTTGTTATCAAACGGAGACCAGCTCTACGAAGATGCGTACATGGAACGTGCCGACCTGATACGCACCCATCCCGATGGGAAAAAAGAAATTATCCCGATAAATCTCACAAAGGCGATCAGCGGCGATGATTCAGAGCAAATCACGCTTCAACCAAAGGACAGCCTGATCGTATATGCCACATCCGATGTCACTCATGACAAGTATGTCTGGATCAAGGGCGAAGTTGCCCGTCCCGGCAAGTACCGCCTGTATGAAAACATGAGGCTGTCGGATTTGATTTTCAAAGCCGGCAATCTCAACCGGAATGCGTACCTCTATTCAGCCGAAATCGCCCGAATGACAGAACAGGGTGAGACGGAGCTTTTTCAAATCAGTCTGGATAAGCTCATTGGCGATGATGATCAGACATATAACATTGAGCTGGCAGAGGATGACCAAGTGTTCATCAGAAAAATGCCTGCCTGGGATGAAAATCGTATCGTAACGATTCAGGGTGAAGTTCGCTTTCCGGGAGAGTATGTCCTCTCTCATGATGGCGAGACGCTCTACCAGTTGATTAAGAGAGCGGGCGGGCTGACAAAACGGGCATTCCCTGCAGGAGCGGTTTTCACTCGCGCTCAGATAGCCGATGACCTTCGACGACAGAACATCTCTGACATTATCTCAGAATCCGCTCCTCTCAAGGAAGATTCACTTGGCAATGTTCGTCGGGAGCTTGCTTTCGATGTCAATACTGAGAAGATGAACAGGATCGTAATCGATCTCGACCTGATTCTAAAAGGTAACGGCAAGAGCAAGTATCTGCCGCTTCGTCCGGGTGATCGAATCTTCATTCCGAGGATGCCGTCAGGTGTTCAGGTAATGGGCGCCATTGCATCGAGCGGAACGATTCAGTACGAAGCGAACATGAAGCCATCTTACTACATCGAGAGGGCTGGTGGATTACTCCGAAATTCCGATAAGAATGGTATAAGAGTCGTCAAAGCTGACGGCAGAGTGCTCAGTTGGAAAAAGGCACGCGGCAGGGTAACCGAGCTTGGCGATGCCATTGTCGTTCCGACGCAAATCAAAAAGCAGCGGGACTGGTGGAAGATTCTCTCCAGCACAGCGACAATCATCGGAGGCCTTGCCACATCAGTTTATATCGTGGACAAACTGTAACAGAGCCGTCAGGGTCAAAGGGATCCTGGCCTGCAGAAAGGCAAATGTGAAAACAATACTATTAGTTGCAGGTACGCGTCCCAATTTCATGAAGCTCGCGCCACTCCACGAGGCTCTCACGAAACGCAAGGAATCATATCGACCGATAGTTGTGCATACCGGACAACATTACGATGACAGGATGTCCGATGTATTTTTCCGGCAGCTCGGTCTCCCCGAACCGGATATCAATCTCGGTGTCGGTTCGGGAACGCATGGTCATCAGACCGGCAAAGTCATGATCGCTGTCGAGGAAGTCATGCTTGATCTCAAGCCCGATATGGTCGTCGTATTCGGAGATGTCAACTCTACCCTCGCTGCTGCAATTGCTGCGGCAAAGCTTGAGATTCCGGTTGCGCATGTCGAGGCTGGTCTCAGATCAAACGACTGGTCGATGCCTGAGGAGATAAACCGAATCGTAGCGGACAGGGTCAGCACTCTGCATTTCACGACATGCGAGGATGCGAATCTGAATCTTGTCCGTGAAGGAGTTTTCGAGGATTCGATCCATTTCGTCGGAAATATCATGATCGATTCGTTAAGCAAATTTCTGCCGATGGCTGAAAAGATGACAGTCGCGGAAGACATGAATCTGAGTGATTACATTCTCGTCACGATGCACCGTCCCGGAAATGTGGATGACCGCGAGCATCTCAGGAAGATCATCGAGATTCTTTCGGGGCTTGCGGAACTTGCACCTGTGGTATTTCCGATCCATCCGCGGACGCGGAAGAATATCCTCGAATTCGAACTTTCAATCGGCGGGGATTCGGTACTCGGCAACAAGAACCTTCATCTTGTCGAACCGCTCGGCTATCTCGAATTCCTGAAACTCGAAAAGAACGCATCGGTCGTTGTGACCGATTCCGGAGGCGTACAGGAAGAGACAACATTTCTCGGAGTACCATGTCTGACAGTACGACCCAATACGGAAAGACCTGTAACGATCACAAATGGAACGAATACACTGGTCGGACTCGATCCCGACAGAGTGATTGAACTCGCGGGTGAGTATCTCAATGGCCGTTCCGCAGGTAGTGATCGGCCTGTTCTCTGGGATGGATCAACCGCGCCTCGAATTCTCGATGCGATGGACAAGTTTTTCAGCATTGATTACGCAGAAACGGAAGAATCCGGCAACATGACAGAAATGAAACAGCGGGT
>JAJRZO010000074.1 GCA_024275215.1 Candidatus Zixiibacteriota bacterium
CTTCAATGTGAGTGCTTTGAAAACTGATCTGACAACCGATGACACACTTGTTGTCGAACTGAGGGTAATTATTCGTGGCAACGAATCTGATATTGATATTGCTGAGATTCCGACTCTCAGGATAAGAGGTTTCGATCTGATATCGACCGGAAGTTCAAGTATGCGGTCACTGAATAATGATCTATCTGCCCTGACGAAAACCACTACTTACTATTTCAGGCCGACTGCTGCGGGGAGTTTTTCGATCCCTACGCTTACGCTTGATTATGTCGATACACGGACAGGCGCAATTACAACACTTGGCTCCGCTTCTATACCTCTTATTGTTTCTGCCGAAGGTTCTGGTCAGGTCAGCGTGGAAAGTATGCTGTTGCTGATAATCATTATTATTATGGTTGTGACGATTGCAACTGTAGTTTTTGCAAGGATGAAGCGGGGAAGGGCAGCTCGTAAGATTGATGACACAGTCACCTCGCCTGAAGAAAAACTTAAAACTGTACTCGATCTCGTTGAAGTCAAGCTGGCTCATGGTCGTATTGCTGACGGACAGACAATGCTGACTGAAGCCATCGAGCAATATATCGAAAGCAAGTATTCGATTCGTTTGTCTGGATTAGAACGAGAATCATGCTGTAAAGCGATGGGTGATGTGGGTGTGCCTAATATACTGATGGACAAGTATATACAGCTTATCGAATGGGTGCAGGGGCTGAGGTTTGGCGGGATGCCTGCAAGCGAACCGGAAATCGAAGCCATGCTTGCCTCATTGCGGCAAGTTGTGGAACATCATTGACTTCACCGTGTAGAACTGACATTACTAAAGCAAGAACGGAGGTTCGATGGACCAGGATATCAAAGAAATTCAACAGAAAGTGGAGCGGGAATCCGCTTTTGTACAAGCTCTAAACAATGAGATTAGAAAGGTCATTGTTGGACAGGATTACTTAGTCGAACGACTTCTGATAGGGTTGTTGGCTGACGGGCATATTCTTCTCGAAGGTGTCCCGGGACTTGCAAAGACTCTGTCGGTCAAGACATTGTCGGACGCCATCAAGACAAAATTCCAGAGGATACAGTTTACGCCCGATCTCCTGCCGGCAGATTTGATAGGCACTCTGGTCTATTCGCCACAGGAAGGGAAGTTTCATCCCAAGAAAGGACCGATTTTTTCAAACATAATCCTTGCGGATGAAATCAACCGGGCGCCTGCAAAAGTCCAGAGCGCTTTGCTTGAGGCTATGCAGGAAAGACAGGTCACGATCAGCGATACTACTTACCCGCTCGATGAGCCGTTTCTTGTACTTGCGACTCAGAATCCGATCGAACAGGAGGGAACATATCCTCTCCCTGAAGCGCAAGTTGACCGTTTTATGCTGAAGCTGAAAATTACGTATCCGAGTCGCGATGAAGAAATGGAGATCATGAATCGTATGACTGGGCTTGATAAGCCAGTTGCCTCATCGGTGGTTTCACCTGATGCAATTCTGGATGCAAGGAAGATTGTTTCTGAGATATATGTCGATGAGAAGGTCAAAGAGTATATCGTAAACATAGTGATGGCTTCGCGCGAGCCGAAGAAATTCGGGCTGGATATCGGAGACCTCGTTGAATACGGCGCATCTCCGAGAGCGACTATATACTTGAATCTTGCCGCACGTGCGCATGCTTTCCTTCGGGGGCGCGGATATGTTACGCCGGAGGATGTCAAAACAATCGGCATGGATGTTCTCAGACACCGAATCATTTTGACATACGAGGCTGAAGCCGAAGAACTTATTCCGGAAGACATCGTTAAGAAAATCTTCGATACAATCGAGGTGCCGTAGAATTGGCGCTTGATACCAGAGAAATACTGAAGAAAGTTCGCCGCATCGAGATTCGCACACGGCGGATTGTTGATGAGCTGATTTCAGGCGAGTATCACTCAAGCTTCAAGGGGCAGGGGATGGAGTTCGACGAAGTGCGAGAGTATCAGCCGGGCGATGATGTCCGGCAAATCGACTGGAATGTGACTGCGCGTTATGGCACGCCATTCATCAAAAAATTCGCCGAGGAGCGCGAACTGACGGTGATCATCCTGATGGATTCATCCGGATCGAAGCAATTTGGCACTGCCGATTATTTCAAATCCGAACTGGCAGCAGAGTTGACGGCTCTTCTGGCATTTGCTGCAATCAAGAACAACGACAAAGTCGGCATGATTTCATTCTCTGATCAAATCGAGAAATTCATTCCACCGAAAAAAGGCCGCCGCAATGTCCTGAGATTGATCCGTGAAGTTTTGTATACTGAACCTGAAGGGACGGGAACTGATATAGCTGGCGCAATCGAGTATTTCAATCGTGTTATAAAACGGCGGGCGGTTCTCTTTATCATCTCTGACTTCATCGGGGAGGATTTCACCAAACCCCTGATGGTTGCGAAAAGAAAACACGATACGATTGCAATCAATATCACCGATCCAAGAGAGCTGGATATTCCCAATTCCGGCCTTCTCCTGATGAAAGACTCCGAAACGGGTGAGACAATGTGGGTCGATACGGCATCCGCAGGAATTCGCAATCGTTATGCCGAAGCTGCTCGCAGACGGCAACAGGAAATCTCCGACATGTTTAAGTATCTTAATATCGACTCTATATCACTTTCGACAGCAGGCAGTTACATCGAAGAGCTGACGAAATTCTTTAAGCTGAGAAAAATAAGACGGCATCATTAGCACAATGATAAAAATTACATACAAAGGGCTGAACCTGTTGTTGCTCGTAACAGTGCTGTTATATTCAGCGCAACTTTTCGCACAGAATGTGCCTGTGTCTGTAAAGGCTGAAATCGATCGGCAGCAGGCATATATCGGCGATCGACTCAATTATACATTGACTGTCGAGTCGGATTCATCCGTGATTATGGATTCGATTCCGGTCAGCGATAAGCTTGGCGATTTTGAAGTTAAGAGCAGAAACTTCCGGATGACGACTACTGACGACGGTCGGAGACGGTTTACGGCGAAGTTTGTTGTCGCCATATATGAAACTGGCACACACTGGCTGCCGCAGGTCAGGATCGATTTTCTGATGCCTGATTCGACGAGATCTGAACTTAAGACTGATTCGCTTGAGGTTACTATTCTGAGTCTCGCTCAGGGAGATTCACTCGCCGACATAAAGGGATTGAAACCGGAAGTCTATTACGGGAGCAGATTCCCCTGGATTTATGTGATAGTTGCGGCGGTTGTGTTGGCGGCGCTGGTTTACTGGCTGATGAGAAAGAAAAAGAACGGTGTAGATGATGTTGAACCTGTTGATACGAGACCGCCGTGGATCATTGCCGAAGAAAGATTGAAAAACCTTCGGGAATCATCGCTGCTGGCAGACTTGAAATTCAAACAGTTCTACCTGCACCTCACAGAGATCATAAGGAAGTATCTCGAACCGCGCTATGGGATCGACGCGCTCGACAAAACGACCTATGAGTTACGTGGAGAAATGTCGCGGATCAATCTCGATCAGAAACAATACGACCGACTCTTCGAGATGTTTGATAGCGCTGATCTTGTGAAGTTCGCGAAGTTCGATCCTGACATGGATCAGGCTGAGGCCGATTTTCAGAGGGCCTGGCAGTTTGTGAAGGAGACAGGACAGGAGCGCAAAGCGGAGGTGGTAGACGATGAACTATGAGTTTGCGACACCCTACGCTTTGCTGTTGTTACTTCTGATACCGCTTCTGATCCTGTGGCTGGTCAGATATGGAAGACGGAGAAGGTCAGAAATAGTTTTCTCCGATCTCAGCCTGGTCAAAGCTGTCAGACCGGGCGGCAGAATCTGGGCGGATTTCATATCACCGGGATTGAAGATTCTTGGACTTACACTCTTGATTGTTGCGCTTGCGCGTCCGCGCACATCGAGTGTTAATGTCGAGACTGAGACCGAAGGGATAGATATTATTCTGACGCTCGATATTTCGGGCAGCATGAAGGCAGAGGATTTCAAGCCGAAGAATCGCTTGTATGTCGCAAAACAGGTTATTCGAGATTTTATCAAGAGCCGAACCAGCGACAGGATCGGTCTTGTTGTTTTCGCAAAAGAGAGTTTCACTCAGTGCCCACTGACCCTTGATTATAACATCCTTCTGAATTTCCTCGATGAGGTCACATTTGGGATGGTTGAGGATGGTACCGCGATTGGGATGGCGCTTGCGAACAGTTGCAATCGATTGAAAGATTCGCCTGCGAAGAGCAAAGTAATAATCCTCCTGACCGATGGCGTCAACAACGCAGGCGAGATCGATCCTGTGACTGCTGCGGAGATAGCAAAAACACTCGGTATCAAAGTATATGCCATCGGGGCGGGACGTCCCGGTCCTGCGCCTTATCCGGTGGATGATCCGGTATTTGGCAGACGATACGTAAATGTCGAAAATGAAATCGATGAGGAATCTCTCCGCAAGATTGCTGACCTTACAGGTGGAAAATACTTTCGAGCAACGGATGAGAAAGGGCTGAAGCATATCTACGAGGAAATATCCTCGCTGGAAAGAACCAAGATCAAGACAACGCAATACTTGCAATTTAATGAACTGTATCTCTATTTCCTGATAAGTGGATTAGGGTTGATCTTGATCGAAGTTGTGCTTTCGCAGACCCGGTTCAGGAAACTGCCGTGATGGGTATGTGTAAATAAATAGCGGATTAGGTTTCAACAGAGAGTCACTATGAAATTCGCCAATCCTGACATGCTGTACGCGTTTCTGCTGATCATACCGCTTGTGTTATTCTTTTTATGGGCACATCGCGGACGGCGGCTGGCGAGAGATCGTTTCGCGCAGCCATCACGACTGAGAATGCTCGCAAGCAGCTATTCAAGAACAGGAAGGATTACGAAATTTGTCCTGCTTGTGGTCGGGCTGATCTTTTTGACCTTTGCAGCGGCGCGCCCGCAATGGGGTACTCATGCTGTGATGATGAAGCGTGAGGGGCTCGATATTATGATCCTTCTCGATACGTCAAAGTCTATGGATGCCGAAGATATGAAACCGAGCCGGTTGGAAAAAGCCAAACAGGAAATCCGCGGCGTTGTGGAACGACTGCGGGGTGACAGGATCGGGCTTGTGTTGTTTGCAGGGCAGAGTTTTATCCATTGCCCGTTGACGCTCGATTATTCTGCGTTCAATATATTTATGGATGTTGTCAATTCCGACATCATCCCGACTCAGGGAACGGCTATCGGTAACGCAATTGAGACGGCACTGAAAGCGTTTGACCAGTCTGAGAGAAAATACAAAGTGATGATTCTTCTTACCGATGGTGAAGATCATGATACAAAGCCGATCGAAGCTGCCGAGCATGCGAAAGAGCAGGGCGTCAGGATATTCACAATCGGAATAGGGTCGGTGCGAGGTGAACCGATACCGATCAAGAATCGTCGGGGGGAGACAGTCGGATACAAAAAAGATGATGATGGCTCAATCGTGATGACCAAACTCGATGAGATGACACTTCAGAAGATTGCAGATATCACTGACGGCAAATACTACAGGGCGACTGCGGGCGAGATAGAGCTTGATCGGATATACGATGAAATCCTCGGGATGGAAAAGAGAGAACTAGAGGGCAAACTGATGATTCAGTATGAAGACAGATTTCAGTATCCTCTTGCTGCGGGACTTTTCTTTCTTATTTTTGAGTTCGTCGTAACTGACAGGAAACTACGACTCAATGGCAGGAGGCGAAAATGAGGAAGCTTCTGTTTACCGTGATGGCAGTAATCGTGCTTTCCGGACTGGCGTTTGCCGATGAGTCGTACGAGGAAATCAACGACAAGGCTGTCGAGCTATACAAGAGTGGCAAGTTCGATGAGGCGGCGGCACTCCTTGAAAAGGCGAAAGAGGAAAAACCGGATGATCCGGTTATAAACTATAATCTCGGGAGCGCATATCATCAGGAAGGTGAGTATGATAAGGCGAACGAAACATATCAGAATTCCGCACTGGCCAGGGATAGTATTCTGAGGTCTTATTCATACTACAATATCGGCAATACTGAATTCAGGAAGGGTGACTACAAAAAAGCCCTCGAAGCGTACAAGAAGAGCCTTGATATCAATCCTGCCGATCTTGACACCAAATACAATCTTGAGCTGACTCAACAGAAACTTCTGGAACAACAACAGCAACAACAGCAATGCGACAAGAATCAGAATCAGGAAGATCAAAAAAAGGATCAGGAGAAGGATCAGGATCAGAAACAGAAACAGAATCAGGATCAGCAGGATCAACAGCAGAAAGATCAGCAGGACCAGCAAAATCAGGATCAGCAAAAAGATCAACAAGACAAAAAGCGGGACCAACAGGATCAGCAACAAGAACAAGAACAAAAAGATCAACAACAGCAGCAGGGTCAGCAACAGCAGGATCAAAAGCAGGAGGAACAACAACAGGAATCTTCTGCTGACCAGAATAAGGACCAACAGCAGCAGGGCCAACAGGCGCAGCTTGAGGAAATGGAAATGAGCAAAGAGGATGCTGAAAGGTTGTTGAATGCTGTCACCGGTAATGATCGTGAAGTATTAAGGAAGCTTGTCAAAATGAAAGCGCCATCAGGCGGTTATACTGGGAAGGACTGGTAGAGTGCTGTCGCGTTCGTTGTTTGTAATTGCCACAATATTTGTTATGTTCGCGGTTGCAGGTGCTGAAGATATCAGCTTTGTGGCTGATGTCTCAACGACTCAGCCATCAGTCGGTGAGCAGGTCACACTGGAATTGACAGTCTCCGGCAGTGCCGACAATCTTCCCGCACCGAATACTCCTGATGTGCCTGGCTGTCAGATATTTGGTTCCGGCACTTCTCGGCAGTATTCGTTCGTGAATGGTGAGGTCTCATCGTCTGTGACTCATACGTACCTGCTTGTCCCGCAGCAGCAGGGGAAGATAGTCATTCCTCCACAGTCTCTATCATACAAAGGAAAAGTTTATAAGACCGCTCCGATTGAATTGAATGTGGGAGCAGGTAAAACTACTGCAAGGCGTCAGGAATCATCGAACAATGCTGGCACTTCACGTAGTATTCGGTCAAACAGAAGCGGAAATCGTGATTTCTTTATCGAGACATTCGTAGACAAAGATACGGCTTATGTGAACGAGCAGGTCACACTTACTTTCAGGTTCTATCAGGGCAAGAGGCTTTTCGGTGATCCTGATTACAAGCCGCCATCAGCTACCGGATTCTGGAAAGAGGATCTGCCTCCACAGAAGAATTTCTATAAGACGGTGAATGGCAGGAACTACTATGTTGCGGAAATCAAGACCGCGTTGTTTCCAACGTCACCGGGAATCAAGACTATTGGAAAAGCTAAGCTCGAAATTGCCGCCGGAGATCTCCAATCGCTTTTCGACCGTGACCCATTTGGGATGTTCCAGAGACGTCGATCTCAACCGAAACCAATACATCTCGAATCAAGGCCAATTGATATAGTCGTATTGCCGTTACCTGAGGAGGGCAAGCCTGCTGATTTTTCCGGCAGTGTCGGACAGTTCAAGATGTCGACTTCGATAGACAAGACCGAAGTTGAGGTCAATCAGCCTGTCACAGTCAAAGTCAAACTCTCCGGCAAGGGAAATATCAAGACTCTTGCTGAACCTGTGATGCCGCAACTCGATGGTTTCAGAGTTTTCAATTCCGGTAAGTCCGAGAATGTTTCGAAAGCGGGATATGTTGTCGGCGGTTCCAAGACATTCGAGATCACTTTTGTTCCGAAGGAACCGGGTACATATACAATCCCCATTGAGGGCACCACATACTTTGATCCGAAAACACGTGAGTACAAGAGGCTTTCGGGAAAAACATTTGAGATTAAGGTGCTGGGCGTCTCAAACGAGGAAATAGCCGCGCACACAGGACTGCCTACAGGACGGCTGGACCTTGTCGCAAAAGATATTCGGTATATTATCACTGATCGAAGCGGCAGCACTGATGCCGGCAAGCCATATCTGTTTAGCCTGTGGTTCTTACTGTTGAATACGCTGCCTGTTGCGGGCTTGATCGCGGTATTTATCCTGAGACGCCACCGCGACAAACTCGCCGGCGATGTTGGGTATCGCAGACTCAAACGTGCGGCAAAAATGGCGAAAGCGCGTCTGTCATCTGCGAGAAACCTGCTGCATCGGAATGATTCCACCGGTTTTTATACTGAGGTGAGCAGAGCATTGTCTGAATACATCGGTGACAAGTTCAACATCTCGGCTCATGGGTTGACGCTTCAACAAGCTGAAACATTGTTTGACAACAGGAATATCTCCGCAGATCTTCGACAACAATTCGCTGAGATTCTCTCCGAGTGCGATGAGGGACGGTTTTCAAAATCAAGCAGTGCCGGTGATGATATGAATGCCACTTTGAGCAAAGCTGAGAAATGGATTGTCGATTTCGAGGGGGCATCGAAATGATTTCACGCGCTTTGATCTTAGTATTGATTCTGATTACACTCTGTATCGA
Source organism: Candidatus Zixiibacteriota bacterium (assembly GCA_024275215.1). Classification (GTDB taxonomy): domain Bacteria; phylum Zixibacteria; class MSB-5A5; order JAABVY01; family JAHJOQ01; genus JAJRZO01. The sequence goes on from JAJRZO010000074.1 coordinate 8,486, forward strand.
CAGTCTCCCTGCATCGAGTGCGCTCGAACACGACTTCGAGGTGGCGAACGAACAGTATCAAAAGGGCGACTATGATGCCGCAATAGAAAGCTATCTTGCTGTGCTCTCAGGTGGTGTTGACAACGCTGCGTTGCACTATAATCTCGGCAACGCATATTTCAAGACAGGTCGTCTCGGTTATGCCATCGCCTGCTACAATCGCGCACTGCGACTTGAACCGAGGAACGACGACATCAGGGCGAATCTTGAATTCGCGCGCCAGTTTCTTGTGGATAAAGTTAATCCGAATGCACAGTCGCCGATCTGGACATGGTATAAATCTTTCGTGTTGTATTATACGACCAATGAATGGGCAGTGCTTTCATCATGCCTGCTTTTCCTGCTTGCGATTGTGTTGGCATACATGATTTGGACAAGACGTCGCACACTTGTTATCAAAACAATCCTGTCAGTATTGCTTGTGTTGTTTATATGCGCCGGAATCTGTACCGGTGTGAACGCACATTTGGGATATTTTGCTGTCAGGGGAGCGATTGTTGTGCCAGAAGTGTCAGTTAAAGCAGGTCCCGGCGATGATTTCGATGAGCAATTCGTAGCACACGAAGGGTTGACATTCGACATCCTGAAACAGGAGAGCGGCTGGTATTACGGGCTGTTCGACAACCGTCTCAAGGGATGGATCAAACTTTCCGACGCTGTCAAGATCTGAGTCACAACTATCTCTCCGGTAACACTGTCATTTTACCTGTTAATCGTTGACTTGCAAAATGGGGAGCGTTATCTTTTTTTGATAATGTCTGTCCGGAGTTGTTCGTGCGCTTTCTGCTCAAATACAAGCGATTTTTAGGAATTATAGTCGCGATTGTCCTGCTGTATCTTTCGTTCCATGATATCGACCGCGATCGTATTTCTGACATTCTGTCACATACGAATTTCTGGTATCTGATCCCTGCCACCACGGTGGCATTCTTGATGAACATGTGCAAGGCTCTCAGATGGCGAGTCATTATGGATCCTGTCACCAAGCTGTCATTTCGCAAGATATATTCGATCTATTCGGTAGGGCAGATGATCAATGTCTCTTTGCCTGCGCTGACTGGACAGGCTGCGAGAGTGCTGGTGCTGTCGAAACAGGCGAAACTTCCCAAGACATATTGTGCTACGACTATCATCATCGAGGTTCTTTTCGATGGCGTATCGCTGCTGATGATAATGCTCGCGGGATCGACCTTCGTCGTATTTCCGGGATGGGTTGCACGATCGGGAATTCTCGCGGGCGCAGTTCTTGTGACACTTGCGATTTCATTGTTGCTAATCGTACACAATCGTCGCAAACTGAGGATTTACGGAAGGCGAAGACTGAAACTGCGCTTTCCGAAGCTGTTCGAGAAAATCAGGCATGTGTCGAAATCGTTTGTCGATGCTCTTGATATATTTACGAGTCTGAAGCATTCATCGATGACTGCTTTTTATTCGTTGTTGCTTTGGACATCGCATGCGCTCGTGATGGTCTTTACTATCTTGATGTTTGGGATTGACATGCCGATCTGGGGTGCGCTTGTGATACTTGTGGTGAATTCTGTTCTCCTGATGTTTCCGATCACTCCCGGCAATCTTGGCACTTTTCAATGGGCATGTATAGCAAGCATGGCGTTGTTCAATGTTGATAAATCAAGCGCCTTGTCGTTTTCGATCATTCTGCACATGCTGGACATGGTTCCTGTGTTTGTAGCCGGACTGATATTTTTGTATCTCGATCATTTGCGTTTCAGCGAACTCCGTGAGGAATCGCTCAAAGAAAGCGAGCGATCAAGCGGTGAGTCAGTGAAGGAAGAAGAAATCGCGGTGGAGGGGGAATAGGGGAGAGATTATATTTGTGGGCGGCAGACGTCCTCGTCTATTCTTCCTTGTGTAATTTGTAGGTCACGTCCACTTGGGACGTGACGGGTGAATCGTCAAGCTCCAAGTGAGTTTGCCCTACGTCGGAATCGGAAGATGTGGATCACTTGCTGGCAAGGAGCGTGAAGGTGGGACACCGTCATTCCTGCGCAGGCAGGTATCCGGAACCAGTTTCGGAAGGCGTGAATGTTACGGATTCAACGGACTTGTCTGGCCCCCTGCCTTCGCAGGGGTGACGACAAAGTGACAGGGGTGACGACGAATGGCTAATGTGATGATGAATGACTGAAGTGATACGAAATAAACAGAGTTTCTATCGCGCCGCCAGGAATCCTTTCCTGGCGGGTTCGCA